>JAJFHR010000412.1 GCA_021775515.1 Hyphomicrobiales bacterium
ACCTTCCACAGTGCAATGATCGCAGATGCTTTGGGGGCTGTAACCAAGGCAGAGGAAGCCTTCCAGAGTGCCTACAAAAGTGCAGGTACGTCGCTGCGGATTACGTTGGCCTATGGTAATTTTCTTGAACGCCGTAAAAAACAAAAACAAGCCATTGAAATATACAATGCTTTCCTGAAACGTGTTCCTGCTCACCCCTTGGTCGAAGAAGCCAGAGACCGAGCCTTGAAAGGAACGCCGCCCATTCCCTTTGCGCGGCAGGCCAAACACGGAGCCGCAGAGGCCTTGTTTGGTGTCGCCAGTGCCCTGTCGCAGGATTCAAGTTCTGATCTCGCCCTGGTCTACACCCAAATGGCACTTTACCTGCGGCCGGAATCGCCATCAGCCTGGACCTTGCTCGGCGATATTTATGAAGATATGAAAAAATATGGTTTGGCACTGACCTCTTACGACCAGGTTTCTGCCAAATCCAAACTGCGCAAAAATGCGGAAATTCGCATTTCCTCCAACCTGGATCGGCTTAATCGCACTGAAGACGCACAAAAAAACCTTGAGGCTATCATAGCCGCCAACCCGAATGATTTTGATCCCCTGCTCGTTTTGGGCAACATGATGAGGGGGCGTTCTAAGTTCGTTGAAGCAGCCGATGCCTATTCGCGCGCACTGCGGCTTATTGGTCCCAACTCAGCGCGCCATTGGACCTTATATTATTTCCGCGGCATTAGTTATGAGCGCACAAAACAGTGGAAAAAAGCCGAAGCTGATCTCGAAAAAGCCCTCGAGCTTCAACCGAATCAACCTTTGGTCCTGAACTATCTCGGTTATTCTTGGGTGGAAAAAAAGCTAAATCTCGATCGCGCCATGGATATGATCCGCAAGGCAGTGAAACTCAGGCCCAATGATGGTTACATCGTCGATAGCCTTGGATGGGCGCATTTCCGATTAGGTGATTTCGAGTTAGCGGTCAAAACTCTGGAGCGTGCCGTCGAATTAAAACCTGACGATCCCGTTATAAATGACCACCTGGGAGATGCCTATTGGCGTGTTGGCCGGAAACTTGAGGCAAAATTCCAGTGGCAGCATGCCCGCGATTTGAAACCTGAACCGGAAAATCTTGTTAAAATAGAATTCAAACTGAAATATGGGCTTGGTAATGGGCCAGACACCAAAGCTGCTTCTCAACCCTCAGGAAACAAGACCTAGATTATGCTCTAGAATCCGGATCGAAAAGTCTTGGGCCCTGAAACACTCATGAAGACAGTTCACGAGTTTGCACCCGCGAAAATCAATCTTACGCTTCATGTCAGGGGCCGTCGCGATGATGGCTATCATTTAATTGAGAGCTTTGTCGCATTTGCCGATGTCGGTGATGATATTGCGGTGCGAAGCAACAGCGGATTTGACATTGATGTTTCCGGCCCTTTCGCCAAATTTTTGGAGGATGAGCCGGAGAACATAGCTCTTGAAGCTGCAGTTTCTTTTGTAAATGGTTTTCGTGATCGCTTGCCAGGCGTGCATGTGGACCTGATCAAAAACCTGCCTATCGCCGCTGGGTTGGGCGGTGGATCGTCAGATGCAGCTGCGGTTATTCGCGCTTTATCAGGCCTGATAGACGATGAGGTAACGCGCACAGCCGCAGAGCAACTTGCCGCGGGTCTGGGAGCCGATGTTACCGTGTGTTTAGAGCCCATTGCTTCTTTCATGAGCGGCATCGGCAACATGGTGACGCCACTGCCTCCTCTGCCGGAGGTTTATGCCGTCTTGGTCAATCCCGGGATCAAGATGCTCACCGGTGCCGTATTTGCCGCATTAGCCGTCCCCGGTGCTTTACGCCGTGATGAAGTTGAGTTGCTACCAAAATATCCATTTTCAGACGCCGCCGATCTTGCCGAGTTTGTCAGATCCTGCCGCAATGATCTTGAAACGCCAGCTGTGCGCATGTGTTATGAAATTGCCGATGTTCAAGAAGCGCTTTTCGCACAGGAAGGTTGCTTGATTGCCCGGATGACAGGAAGTGGGGCCACCTGTTTTGGGCTTTTTGCCAAACAGCAGGCCGCAATTGAGGCGGCGCAACATTTGAGCGAAAACGCCACAAACTGGTGGGTCAAATCCTGCCGCCTATTTTAACAAATACGGGGAATACCCGAGTACTAAGAATTAATAAGTCCGGTTAATACAAAAGCGGACCACGTCCATCAGGGCAGCTTTTTGCGGGCAATCAGGGAATATGGCCAGGGCATCGCTGGCGATAGCGCCATAATGATGAGCACGTTTGATTGTGTCTTCAAGTGCGTTGTGGCGGTTCATAAGCATAATCGCGTGTTCAAGGTCCCCCGGATTTTGATCACCTTCTTCTAGGGTGCGTTTCCAAAATTCACGCTCTTCTTCACTGCCGCGGCGATAGGTAAGGACCACTGGCAGGGTGATTTTGCCTTCTCTGAAATCGTCCCCGACCGATTTGCCCATGGTTTTTTCCTGGCCTGAATAATCCAGAGCGTCATCAATTAACTGAAACACCAGCCCCAAATTGCGACCAAAGCTTTCGAGTGCCGAGCGTTTTTCCTGAGGTTGTTCGGAAATAATACCACCAACATGGGCCGCCGCAGCAAACAGAGCCGCTGTTTTGGCATTAATTACAGCAAGATAAGCATCTTCGGTTGTCGAGGTGTTTTGCGCCGCGGCAAGTTGCATAACTTCACCTTCTGCAATAACGGCAGCAGCATCTGACAAAACCGCAAGGCAATCAATTGAGCCTGTTTCAACCATCATTTTAAAAGCTTGGCCCAAGAGAAAATCACCAACCAGAACACTAGCTTCATTTCCCCATAAAACCCGTGCGGACTTTTTACCCCGGCGCAAATCGCTTTCGTCTACGACATCGTCATGCAACAAAGTGGCGGTGTGCATAAATTCGACACTTGCCGCCAGTTTTATGTGGTCGCCACCGCTATAGTCACACATTTGTGCGGCCGCGATGGTAAGCATGGGCCTGATCCGTTTGCCCCCGGAATTTATCAAATGACCGGCCAATTCAGGGATCATTTCTACGTTTGAAATCGCCCGCTTCAAGATCAGCGCGTTTACGCCGCTCATATCCTCTTTAACGAGAGAAATGAGCGGTTCCAGGCTGGCTTCATCATTTTCGGATTTTTTATCAAGTGGGATTACAACGCCCAAAATACTGCCTCATTGCTTTAATTAATGGGATACAACCCCTGTAAGACAATAGGTCGTCACAGATAGTTGGGTCAAGAGCGACAAATTGGCTTTGGCTCTTTAACATCATCATTTACACTGGCCTTTACGGGTTTATGATGATTTTTCGGTGAAAATTTTTTCGATTATGGAAGAGCTGCTCAGAACGAATGATATGGTATTGATTTCCTACATAGAATCGATGCTGAACGATGCGGGGATTGCCCATCACGTCATGGACACCAATATGAGCGTAATCGAAGGATCCATTGGTGTTTTGCCTCGACGTATTATGGTGGACAGCGACCAAATCACCCAAGCTCGCCGTATTGTAAAAGAAGCCGACATAGGCGCCCTGTGACACTTTCTCGACAAGATACTGCAACAATTCCCGTCCCGGGCGCATCCACTGATGATGCTTTTTTGGGCGGGAAATTACATTGCCTCCAGCCGGTAAAAGGGTTTCGTGCCGGTATTGATGCGGTTTTTCTTGCCGCCGTGGTTCCAGCCCGACCCGGTCAGACCACTCTTGAAGCCGGCAGCGGCACGGGTATTGCCAGCCTGTGTTTGGTTGCGGGCGTTAAAAATCTCAACATCGTCGGCATTGATTTTAATTCAGAAAGTGTTGAACTTGCCCGCCGGAACGCTCTTAGAAACGGCTTCGAAGATCAGTCGCAATTTGTTGTCGGTGATTTATCGAAGTCGCTTACCGATTTGGAGAAAAACGGCATCGTTGAAAATCTTTATGACCATGTTTTTGCCAATCCGCCCTATTTTGCTGAAAAAGAGGCTCAAGCCTCGCCTGATGCTGGCAAGGCAAAAGCAAATATGATGGGGGGAGAAGGGCTGGATAAGTGGCTGAAGTTTTTAACCGCAGTGGTAAAGCCCCGGGGAACCATAACAATCATCCACCGCGCGGAAGCGCTATATTCGCTTACTCAGGCATTTGATGGCCGCGCGGGTGGATTGAAAATTTTCCCGCTGTTTCCTAAGGCGGACATGCCCGCTTCCCGGGTGATCGTCCAGGGCGTAAAAGGCAGCCGCGCCCAAATGACGCTGTTACCGGGTCAGGTCATGCATGAGGCTGATGGCAGCTTCACACCATTTGCCCAGGCGATATTACGCGATGGCGAAAGATTGAAAATTTAAACACGATACTAGACACCCTCTTGTGATCTTGCGCTTTGATGGCTATTTACAATCCATGAAATCGACCAAACCTCAAAAGATACCGTTCTGGCGGCGGTTGTTGCCAAAACGTTTCCGCAATCCCAAACCTGTGGTGGCTGTTGTGCGCCTCGGTGGTGTGATTGGCAGTGGAACACCCTTGCGCCCTGGTTTGACGTTGGGCGGTGTGGCAACGGCGCTGGAAACCGCCTTTAAAACCCGTCATGTCAAAGCTGTGGCCCTGGCAATTAATTCTCCTGGTGGCTCGCCGGTGCAATCCACCCTGATTCACACCCGCATCCGCGCTTTGGCAAAAGAAAAACAACTGCCTGTTTATGTCTTTTGCGAAGATGTCGCCGCTTCTGGCGGGTATATGCTAGCCTGTGCCGGCGATGAGATTTATGCCGACCACAGCTCTGTAATTGGCTCAATTGGGGTGATTTCTGCTGGCTTCGGATTTACCGATTTGATTAAAAAACTCGGCGTTGAGCGCAGGGTTTATACAGCTGGTGAGAAAAAACTGGCTCTTGATCCCTTTCAGCCGGAAAACGCCAGCGACATAAAGCGCTTGAAGGCTTTGCAGAAAGATATCCACGAAACCTTCAAGTCTTTGGTGAAAGAAAGCCGCGGCGAGGCTTTGAAAGGTACAGAAAAAACACTATTTACGGGTGAATTCTGGACGGGCATCAAAGCCCTTGAACTTGGGCTCATCGATGGTCTGGGGGATTTGCGTTCCGTTATGCGGGGAAAATTTGGCGACGAGGTTGTCCTCAAACTTGTCGGGGCGAACAGAAGCTGGCTCAAGCGACGCCTTAACCCCGGTTCATCTTTGGATTTATTTTACGGTTCACAAGCCCAGCCTCTGGCCCATAAATTCGCCGATAACATCATTTCAGCCATAGAAGAACGCTCCATCTGGTCACGATACGGTCTGTAGCGCGCAAGTAATTAACACCAGTCCCTTGACCAGAAGAAGTGCCACGGGTAGGTTGCGCGCGTTCCCCGGGGTTTGAACGAATCTCTAGCTTTGTTTACCCCTAAACCCAATGACACAGAGCCCTTAACGTCGGCCTATAAGAGTGTTGCAATGCCAAGCCAATCTGCGCCGTGTGACCTTGTGCCCCAACGTTCATTTCAAGGCCTTATATTGGCTTTGCAGCAATATTGGGCAGATTATGGCTGCGTCATCCTTCAGCCTTATGACATGGAAGTTGGCGCCGGCACGTTTCATCCCGGCACCATTCTGCGGGCCATGGGCCCCAAACACTGGAATGCCGCTTACGTTCAGCCCTCAAGGCGGCCCAAAGATGGCCGCTATGGCAACAACCCAAACCGCCTGCAACATTATTACCAGTTTCAGGTAACACTGAAGCCCTCGCCGAAAGATATTCAGGAGCTCTATCTCAAGAGCCTTTATGCTCTAGGCATAGACCCTGAAAACCATGACATCAGATTTGTCGAGGATGATTGGGAAAGCCCCACGCTGGGCGCCTGGGGACTTGGCTGGGAAGTCTGGTGCGACGGAATGGAAGTCTCGCAGTTTACATATTTTCAGCAGGTTTGCGGCCAGGACTGTTCACCCGTCACCGGCGAGTTGACCTATGGGTTGGAACGGCTGGCCATGTACGTCCAGGGCGTTGATAGTATCTATGATCTTAATTTCAACGGCGCAGAAGGCGACAATCGGGTTTCCTACGGAGATGTTTTTTTGCAGGCCGAACAGGAGTTCTCCCGCTATAATTTTGAATATGCAAATACAACAGATCTGACGCGTCATTTTGAAGATGCCGAAAAGGAATGCAAGGCGCTGCTCGAAGCTGGCGACCATGAAGAAATTCACCTTTTGGCATTGCCCGCCTATGATCAATGCATCAAGGCAAGCCACGTTTTCAATCTGCTTGATGCGCGCGGCGTTATTTCCGTCACCGAACGCCAATCCTATATCTTGCGGGTTCGTGATCTTTCCCGGCGATGCGGGCTTGCCTGGATTAAAACCGACGCAGGAGGGGTGAATGCCTAACCTTCTGCTGGAACTGTTTTCCGAAGAAATTCCTGCACGCATGCAATCTCGCGCGGCAGAAGATTTGCAGAAGCTGGTGACCAACGCGCTGGTTGATGCCGGATTGGTTTATGAAAGTGCCGGGGCCTTTTCAACCCCGCGGCGGTTGACATTGAGTGTTACCGGCATTCCCGCCACCCAGCCTGATACCCGCGATGAACGAAAAGGCCCAAGGGTTGGTGCACCAGACAAGGCGGTTGAAGGTTTTTTGCGCAGCGCCGGATTAACATCGATTGATCAGGCGGAAATAAAAACCGATGCCAAAAAAGGTGATTTTTATATAGCCGTAGTTGAAAGCAAAGGGGAAACTGCAGAGCAGGTCATAGCGGGTATTATTCCCACAATTATCCAGCAATTTCCCTGGCCCAAATCAATGAAATGGGGCAGCGGCAACTTGCGCTGGGTCAGACCGCTGCAATCGGTATTATGCCTGTTTGGTGAAGGAGAGGATGCGAAGGTAATTCCCTTTGAAATCGAGGGCATAATCTCAGGTAATACCACAAGCGGTCATCGTTTCATGGCGCCGGACGAATTTGTGGTGACGGATTTTGAAGATTATGAGGCCAGGCTTGAAAACGCCCGGGTGGTATTGGAGTCAAAGCGCCGTCAGGAAATCATCCTTCATGAGGCCAAAGAACTGACATTTGCTCTGGGCCTTGAACTGGTTGACGATAAGTCACTGCTTCACGAAACAGCCGGACTGGTCGAATGGCCGGTCGTCATGATGGGCTCATTTGACGAGACCTTTCTGGAAGTGCCGCCGGAAGTATTGACCAGCGCCATGAAATCGCATCAGAAGTGTTTTTCTGTGCGCGATCCTAAAACCACCAAACTTGTCAATAAATTCCTCCTGGTTTCAAACCTTGAGGCCAAAGATGGCGGCAAGAAGATTGTCTCCGGCAATGAGCGCGTCATCAACGCCCGTTTGAATGACGCCAAGTTTTTTTGGCACCGCGATCTTGACGTCAAACTCGAAGATCAAATGGGAAAACTCGATGCGATAATTTTCCACGAGAAACTCGGTTCACAAAGCCAGCGGGTGGCGCGGATTGAGGAATTGGCCAAGAAGCTAGCTCCTCTTGTTGGCGCTGACCCCGAGCAGACTTATCGTGCCGCAAAACTATGCAAGGCTGATCTGGTCACAGAAATGGTTGGCGAGTTTCCCGAGTTACAAGGCTTGATGGGACGCTATTACGCCTTAGCTCAAGGTGAGGTCGAAAACATAGCTAAAGCCTGTGAAGATCACTATAAACCGCAAGGCCCCTCGGATGATGTGCCGGTTGATCCTGTTTCTATCGCTGTTGCCCTAGCGGATAAGCTGGACACTTTGGTAGGTTTCTGGGCCATTAATGAAAAGCCAACCGGCAGCAAAGATCCTTACGCCCTGAGGCGTGCAGCACTTGGGGTTATTCGTATCATTCTTGAAAACCAAGCGCGTGTACATCTTGGTGAATTGATTTCCTCGCATCTCGACCTCTATCGCAATCAGCCTAATTCGGGGTTGAGCGAAACATTTGACAGTCAGAACCTTGATGCTTTTTTTGCAGATCGGCTGAAGGTTCATCTTCGTGACCGTGGCATCGGGCATGATCTTATCGATGCTGTTTTTTCAACTAGCGGTGGCAGTGACCTCGTGGCAACTGTCAAACGCATCGAAGCATTGAGGGAATTCCTCAAAACCGAGGACGGAGAAAATCTGCTTGCCGGTTACAAACGCGCAGCAAATATTGTGCGAATAGAGGAAAAAAAGGACGGGCCAAGCATTGAATATTCCGGCGAAGTTGATAAGAGTTTCTTCGAGCAGGACGAAGAGAAATCTCTACACGCCGAGTTGCAAATGGCAAGAGCCACAGCCGCTAAGGCTTTGAAAACCGAGAATTTTTCTGCAGCTATGGCGGCGATGGCCCCATTGCGCGGGCCGGTAGATTTGTTTTTTGAGGCTGTAACGGTAAATGCCGATGATCCGGCCATTCGCCGCAACCGGCTGTGTTTGCTCAATCAAATTCGTAAAACTCTCGGTCGCGTTGCCGATTTTTCCAAAATTGAAGGCTAATCTTTAGGAGGCAAAAAACTGCCCATGAGCGATAGTCCCAGTCATACATCCAAGCCCCAAAAGCAGGTTTATACATTTGGTGACGGAGTTGCCGATGGCACCGCAGAAATGCGCGACCTGTTAGGAGGTAAAGGCGCAAATCTGGCGGAGATGTGTAATCTCGGCCTGCCGGTTCCACCAGGAATGACAATCACCACGGATGTTTGCAACGCCTATAACAATGCCGGCCAGCAATATCCCGACGGACTGATACGACAGGTTGATGACGGTATCGTGCACATCGGCAAGCTCGTTGGGCTCGGTTTTGGCGACCGTAAAAACCCGTTGCTGGTGTCGGTGCGCTCAGGTGCCCGCGCTTCGATGCCCGGCATGATGGATACGGTCCTCAATCTTGGTCTAAACGACGAAACAATAGAGGGCCTGGCGCAAAAATCCGGCGACCGCAGATTTGCCTATGACAGCTACCGCCGTTTTATTCAGATGTATTCTGATGTAGTTCTCGGCATTGATCATTACGAATTTGAAGATATTCTCGGCGGCTATAAGGATGCGCTAGGAAAGGAATTAGATACCGAGCTTGAGGCAGACGACTGGCTCAAAATTATCGCGCAATATAAAAAGATTGTAGAAAACCACCTGGACAGACCTTTCCCACAGGATGTTAATGAGCAGCTTTGGGGGGCAATCGGCGCGGTCTTTGGTTCATGGCAAAATCAACGGGCGGTTACGTATCGCAGGTTACACAATATTCCCGATGATTGGGGCACGGCTGTAAATATTCAGGCGATGGTATTTGGCAACATGGGTGAAAACAGCGCCACCGGTGTGGCTTTTACCCGCAACCCCTCAACCGGCGAAAAAGCCCTCTACGGCGAATTCCTTGTCAATGCTCAAGGCGAAGATGTGGTTGCCGGCATTAGAACGCCTCAGAACATTACCGAAGCAGCGCGCCAGGAAGCCGGTATGTCTGAGCCATCACTTGAACTATTGATGCCGCCAACTTTCGTAGAGCTTAAATCCATTTACGAAAAACTCGAAGGCCATTATCGCGAAATGCAGGATCTGGAATTTACTGTTCAGGAGGGTAAATTATGGATGTTGCAGACCCGCGCAGGCAAGCGCACCACCAAAGCGGCACTCAAAATTGCGATCGATATGGTCCGTGAAGGCCTGATCAGCCGCCAGGAGGCTGTCATGCGTGTGGATCCTAATTCCCTCGACCAGTTGCTTCATCCCACTTTGGACCCCGAAGCACAACGAGAATTGATAGCCACCGGGCTGCCTGCATCGCCAGGGGCTGCCTCGGGCCAAATCGTCTTTAATCCGGATGACGCAGAAAAGCTGAATGCGCAAGGTCACAGGGTTATCCTAGTGCGCACGGAAACCAGTCCGGAAGATATCCACGGCATGCATGCGGCGCGG
>JAJFHR010000413.1 GCA_021775515.1 Hyphomicrobiales bacterium
GGGGCCAAAGTTGCCTCAACCTTTGTGCCGGGAAATCTCAATGAATTGATCATGTGTTTTGATCTGGTCAACAATCTGCCAGAAGTAAACGCCATTCAAAATGGTTTGCGCCGCAAGAGCGGGGCCTATGTGATGGAAGCGGAAAAGGCGGGTCATTCGGAAGATGTTTGCACCTACGTTAAATCCGACATTGGCATGATGGCGAAGGGCAATATCGGACCTAACGGTAAAAAACTGCCTGATCCCGACGTCTTGTTGCTGTCCTACACCGGCTGCTTCACCTTCATGAAATGGTTCGAACTGTTACGCGAGCAATATAATTGCGAGACCATATTTCTGCAGACGCCCTATATGGCCGACGGCAAAGTTACGCCGAACATGATCCAGTACATGGTCAAACAGCTCAAAGAAGACGTGATCCCCAAGCTTGAGCGCGTGAGTGGTGTAAAATTCGACATTGACCGGTTGCGGGAGTATCTTAAAAAATCCGCCCAGGCTGAAGATGACCTGGTTTATATTCTGCAAAGCGGCAAGAACAAGCCCTCGCCGATTGATGCCTATTTTGGCGGTATTTATTACATCGGACCTATCTTTGGTGCTTTCAGGGGCACGGATGATGCCATCAATTATTATCGCTTTCTGCGCGAAGAAGTTGACCAGCGCCTTGCTGCCGGCCTTGGTCCGGTGACACCGGATGGTCCTATGGGCGATGAAAAATACCGCCTGGTTGTGGAAGGCCCACCCAACTACACCAATTTCCGGCAGTTTTGGAAAATGTTCTATGACGAAGGTGCCGTGGTCGTTGCCTCCAGTTATACCAAGGTTGGCGGCACCTATGACTTCGGTTTTCGCCATGATCCCGACCGACCGCTCGAAACCCTGGCAGAATATTGTCTGGGTGTTTACACCAACCGGTCGCTGCCGATGCGCATCGACATGCTCACCAACTACATCAACGAGTATGAAGCTGATGGTCTTTTGATTAACTCGATCAAAAGCTGCAACAGTTTTTCCGCTGGTCAATTGCTCATTATGCGCGAAGTGGAAAAACGAACGGGCAAACCAGCCGCATTTATAGAAACAGACCTGGTCGATCCGCGCTATTTCTCGGCGGCAAATGTAAAAAACCGTCTGGAAAGTTATTTCCAAATGGTCGAGCAAAAACGAAGCGGAATGAAAGGCGGAGTTGCGGCATGAAAACTTATGTTGGCATTGACCTTGGCTCAACCACGACGAAAGCGGTGTTGCTGGATGAAGATGAGAAGGTACTTGGCCGCGGCATCACCAATTCGCGTTCCAACTATGAAACCGCCTGCCGGGTGGCCGGCCAGGAAGCAGTGATTGATGCGCGGTTTACCCTGTTTCGCAGAGAGTTCGATGCCGAACAAAAAGGCCTTGAAAAAATTGAAGAATTTCTCGCCGCGCTCGAGCGGGCCTTCAGATTAGAGCGCTTTATTGAACAATTGGAAGATCTTGAAACCACCTGCCTTGAGCAGGTGAAGGGTGATCGGTTTGTCAAAATCGAAGATGGTGTCAGGCAGGCAATCGGCGAGGTGTTCCAGCGTCTGTGCGCAGAAGCTCCCGATATGTTTGCGCCGGGCTCGACACGAAAATCCGATTTTTTCCGGGATATCGCTGGCACACGCTATCTTACTATTGCCGAAAACGTCGCCCGCGAAGCAAATATTCCCTACGACCTGTTGTTAAACGTTTATGACAAATCGATCATCGCCGTGGAAAACCGGGCGCCGTCAGATAATCTGAGCGAGAAATTCCGGGCAGCACTTGGACGCGTGAGCGTTGAGACGGCCGGTACCGGCGATGAGTTGAGACAGGCGGTCGAGCAGGCCTTGGCGATCGAATTGGAAGAAACCTATCTGGTAGGTACCGGTTATGGCCGGGTGACCTTGCCATTTTCCAAAGAACATATCCGCTCAGAAATCCTCTGCCATGGCCTTGGTGCCCATATGATGTATCCCAAAACCCGCACGGTTCTGGACATTGGCGGGCAGGATACCAAAGGCATTCAGGTCGATGCAAAAGGCATCGTTGAAAACTTCCAGATGAATGACAGATGTGCGGCTGGCTGTGGTCGCTATCTCGGTTATATCGCCGATGAAATGAACATGGGATTGCACGAACTTGGCCCCCTGGCGATGAAATCAGGCAAGCCTGCGCGCATCAATTCCACCTGTACGGTATTTGCTGGTGCCGAACTGCGTGACAGATTAGCTCTTGGAGAAAAGCGCGAGGATATTCTCGCCGGCCTGCACCGGGCAATCATTCTGCGGGCCATGTCGATTATTTCTCGCTCAGGCGGCATCGCCGATGAATTCACCTTCACCGGCGGAGTGGCTAAAAATGAGGCGGCCGTCAGAGAACTGCGGAAACTGGTGGTCGAAAACTATGGCGAAGTGACGATAAATATCGATCCGGATTCTATCTACACCGGGGCACTGGGCGGGGCTGAGTTTGCCCGCAGAGCGGCCGAGGGCAGAATGGAAGGAGTGGAAGCATGACACTTGCTGCAGGAATTGATGTCGGCACCGGTGCCGTTAAGGCGGTTGTCTTCAAGGTCGAGGGTGAGAAAGAAGAGTGGTTGGCTCGCTCGATTTTCCGCATTCGTCAGCGCGACCCCTTGGAATTGGCCGAAGAAGCCTTCGAGCAGTGCCTGGCCGATGCCGGACTTAGCCGCGAAGACCTGGATTATGTGGCGACCACCGGTGAAGGTGAATCCATCGCCTTCCATACCGGGCATTTTTACTCCATGACATCGCATGCCCGTGGTGCGCGTTATCTCAACCCGAAGGCTCGTGCCGTACTTGACTGCGGCGCCTTACACGGCCGGGCCATTATCACTGATGAACGCGGCAAGGTGTTGAATTACAAGATGACCAGCCAGTGTGCCTCTGGTTCCGGTCAGTTTTTAGAAAATATCGCCCGTTATCTTGGCATTGCTCAAGATGAGATCGGGCGATTATCCGTGCAGGCAGATGACCCGGAAGTCGTGTCCAGCATCTGTGCGGTGCTGGCCGAAACCGATGTTATCAATATGGTGTCCCGGGGCATTACCGCGCCAAACATTCTCAAGGGCATTCATCTTTCGATGGCCAGCCGCCTGGCTCGGCTGCTGAAGTCAATCGGCGTTGCCGACAACCTGATAATGATGACGGGCGGATTAGCAAAAGATGATGGCCTGGTTGCGGCGATGGGTGAAGAGTTGGCCAAGATGAAGGGAGTCGAAGCACAGATCACCAGTCATGTAGATTCGATTTATGCCGGGGCGATAGGAGCGGCACTTTGGGGTGTTTTCAGATCGAAAAAGCTGGCCGCCGAAGGCCTCTTACTCAAAGCTTCATGATACAAATGGGAGATGTATAATGGCATTAATGATTGTAGATCCCTGCACCGCGTGTGATGCATGCGAGCCGGTTTGCCCCAATGATGCAATAAAGGCAGACGATCCATTTTACGTAATTGACCCGATGAAATGTACCGAATGCATTGGTGCTGAAGATGAACCACAATGCAAACTGGTGTGCCCGGAAGCATGTATTGTGCCTAATCCAGACTGGGAAGAATCACTCGAAGAATTGCAGGAAAAATATGAACAGCTGAACAGCTGAACAGCTGATTGTATTAGATCGGGTACTTGCGGTGGAAGACTATTTTTTGCGCAGGCACAAATCCACAGGCATCAAGATAGGTTATGAGATTGACATCATTCCAGTCCAGTTCAGTGCGCACATGATCGGTTCGCAATACTGACAGGTTGGTGATTAACTGCGACATCAAGGCGTGGCCGACACCGAGCGCATGATAATTTGGGTCGACCGCAATCGTATCCATTACAGCTTCGGTGTCAGTGCGGCCAAACTCGCCGAAATCAACCCTTGCCATAATAAATCCCACCGGAAAACCATCGCGTTCAGCGACCAGAGAAATGCGCACGCCGCTTTCGTACAGGACCTCATGTTGTTTGCGTTTGTAATAAGTGGAACGGTCGATACCGGAATTTTTCCGGTCGATGGCAATAAGGGCATTCAAGTCTGCCTCGGTCATCGAGCGAACCGGCACTTTGTCGCGCGACAGAGCTTCAAACTCATCTCTGTCCGGCGAGCTATGATCAATTTCCACAGGTTCATCAAGATCGGAAAAATTACCGGGAATATGTTGAGTTAAGAGCTCGTTGGTATGGCGCATTAGAATGAGGCGCGGGGCAAGAACAAATCCGGCCTTGCCAAGGAAACTTATCAGTGCGCTGTCGTCCCAGCTAACCTGACTGGCCAGCTCAACTGCGCCTTTTTGGTTCAAAGTTTCTTCAACCGCCTGCAGCAACGCGTGACCGCCGCCGGAGTTTTGATGAACACGGTCAACGCCAATAGCGTCCAGAGAAGCCCGCCCTCCCGGCTTGCCGAATTCACCTGAAAACAACTTGGCAAAAACATAGCCGGTTAGCCTGTCACCATCATGCAACCCCAAACAGACATAATCACCCGGGTTTTTGATGACCGCCGCCAGACGTTTTTCGAAAAAACCCCGCCGCGAAACACCGGCAAGTGCCGTGTCAATGGCAATGACTGCTTCCAAATCGCCCGCACTCAGCGGCTTGATTTGACCTGAAGTGGCAGAGTTTGGCACAGCTTTCGACACTTTGATCTCCAAATTCTAGTGGTTGCTGGTGTAGTTTTCTGATAGTTGCATATCAGTTTCAGGATCTAGAATATCATCCAACATGGGCAGAAGTGCCATTTCCTCCTTTTGGATATGGGCGAACATACGTTCAATCAATTCTCCGGTTTGAGATCTGAATTCCAACCAGCTAACTTCAGAAAAACCATCCTCAAGCGCGCGCCGGGCGAGCTTGGCTACCTGCTGGCTTATAGGGAGGATGGCTTGATGCTCTTCACGTAAATGTTCACCAATTCCAGTATCACCAAGGTCCTCTAACCGGGTGAACAATTCATTCTCCTCGAAGGCAAAATGACTACTCACTTCTTCATCGATGGCTGCAATTGCCTGTTCCAGAGCGGTTCGTATTGATGCCTCAGTAGTATCGGGCGTAGAGCGTTTTGCACTTACGATCATGTCCTCCAGTGTTTCAAATATGGCGACCGTCGCCTGGTGATCTTCATGCAGCAATTGCGCTGTGCGGCGCTGGAATTCCATATGCTCATCCTTGTTGAGTGTAATAGGCTATTGTCTATTTACATATTTAGGTACTATAATACGTATTTAGATAAATCACAAGAGGGAAGCTGATTTATGAACCTAGATCTTTCCGGCCGCAGGGCCGTGGTGACAGGTGGTGCACGAGGCATCGGACGGACGATCGTCGAACACCTCTTGAGCGCGGGCGCCAAGGTGCATTCGATTGATATTGACCGTCCGGATGATGCCGGCGACAGGGCCATAGAATTTCATTTAGCCGACATTACTGATGTCCCTGCCCTGCACCAGGTGGTCGAGGCTATTGGCGGACCAATCGACGTTCTCGTCAACAATGCCGGGATAACGCGAGACCGAACGTTGATGAAAATGAGTGAATGTGAATGGACCGACGTAATTAACGTCAATCTCACCGGAGCGTTCAACATGATGCGCGCCATAGCCCCCGTTATGGTAGCAGGGTCTGGCGGAGCCATTATCAACGTAACATCGATCAACGGGATCAGGGGCAAGGTCGGACAAGCAAATTATGCCGCTTCAAAAGCAGGTCTCATCGGTTTATCCAAAACAGCCGCGCGTGAACTGGGACGCAAGGGTATTACCGTAAACGCCATTGCTCCCGGGATGGTATTGACTGATATGGCGCGAAATCTGCCAAGCGAGATCCTTGAGCGGGCGATAAGTGAAACCGTACTAAATCAACTGGCTGAACCGCAAGACATTGCCAATGCTGTGGTATTTCTTGCGTCAGACATGGCGCGGAAAATCACCGGCCAGGTAATACAGGTTGACGCCGGCCAATATATCTAGAGCCTTTTAACTCGCCTTAGGCCGCTTTAGTTGGAGTACAACATTAGCGGTAAATGCGGCAAAGGCAATTGCCCCAACAAGCCCGGATAAGGCACCAAGCCTGATCAATGCAACGGCTTCCACGATGATGCCAATGCTACACAGGACAAGTGCGGCAGCATGGCAAATCGCATGAAGTTTGAGCGGTCCTTCGGCGGTTAATTCAGACAACAAGGGGGGTGCACCGCTTTTATTGACCGCATGCAAGGATGCCAGAAACGGCATAATTCGTTGCAACACGCCGGTTAGGAAAGTTAACAGCCAACCGGCCAGTAAAAAAAATCCAAATAATGTCAGACCATTTGGCACCGGCACCTCAAGGCTTAATGCCAGAGCGGTAAACAGACTGAGCATTAGCATTGCCCACGAAAATCTGATGAGAACAAAGGACAGGCCATGACGCTTGCGCATACTGGTGCGAAGCGCGGTGCGCATGAGCAAAATATAGACAGCACTGGCCGCCAGACCAATAATTGCAGCGCTAGCAACCGCGTAGACATTTTCCAGCAGCATGCCAACAACAGACATAACAATGGCAGACACTGCCAGAGCCAACTCGAGCCAGCCAAGTTTTTCCGGCAATGCGCGCGAAAGAACAAACATTGGGATTAAAACATGGCTAAAACCGAAGGCCAACAATCCCATAAAGCCAAAGGCTGCCAGCAACATGTGGGTAAGAACTATCGGCTGGCGATGTTGCAAAAACCCAGTGTCGAAATCGACAATGAGAGCAAAACCCAGCCCGGCAAAACCGATCAGTGCTGCCAGTGCAAACCAGCCGTGAGCAGCAACCAGTGGCATGCTGCCTGCCCGGCGCAGATTATCTGCCGTGAGAATAACGAAAATGGCTAGACCGGTGCCAACACCGATAGCACCAACATTTAGCATGGCTAGTGTGCCATCGACCATGCCATAGGCAAGGATCAAGCTTCCCGGGGCAAACAGCCAAAAGCTAAGCCGTGCCGGCCACGTGCGCACCAGTGGCTGACGGGTTGCAACCGGCAGAAGCTGGAAGGCAGCGCCCATTGCCGTCATTACCAAAACACCGAGCGTGAGCAAATGCAACGCTGCAAGAATCAAGCCCGGACCGCCGACAAATCCAGGCAGGTCGTCAGCACCTAGAAGCAATATCATCCAGGCCAGGACATGGAAGCCAGCAGCAGCAGTGAAATAGCTGAACGGCACGTCTGCGGGCAACAACCGGTTTTTTGCACCACCGAGAAAGGATAAAGCGGAGGTCATGGTAACCTCGTAAGACGCAGTCGCACCTCGCCGGGATTTCCAGGAATGATTTCATGGGTCCAACCACGTTCAACCAATTCGGGGTATAAAAATATTGGCTCACGATCATGGTGAACCACCACGAGCGCGGTTACATCGGGCATTTCGAGGAGTTGAAGAATGGCAACCATCGGCTCGGGCGGCTCAAGACCCCGCACATCAATGTGAAAACCGTCACTTTCCTGCCAATATTTACCGGGATTTTTGTTCATATATCTATGCTCTACACCCCACGAGCCCTTACCGGCTGGTTCCTGCCAGGCGAGAAAATTGGGGCTTCGCCGGCGGCAACATCC
>JAJFHR010000414.1 GCA_021775515.1 Hyphomicrobiales bacterium
CGATGCCCAGATTAAGCGTTTTCATCATACGGTCGAGGACCTTCCCACAGCACTTGGATGTGCAACCACATTATGGGAATGTTTATCGGAAGAATTGAGGTAACGCTTTATATTTCTTGCTGCCTGCCGTATCCGTTGCTCGTTTTCCACAAGTCCAATGCGTACATAGCCCTCACCGTATTCGCCAAAGCCAATTCCAGGGGCTACGGCAACTGATGCTTTTTCCAGCAATTCCTTGGAAAATTCCAATGAGCCCATATATTGCAGCCGTTCCGGTATAGGTGCCCAAGCAAACATTGTTGCCGCCGGTTTTGGTACGTTCCAGCCCGCTTGTGCCATGGCTGATACCAAAGTGTCACGGCGAGATTGGTAAATTGAGCGAATGTCGTCAATGCAGTCTTCCGGCCCGTTAAGCGCGGCGGTGGCGGCGACCTGTATCGGGGTGAAAGCACCGTAATCGAGATAAGATTTAACCCGCGCGAGCGCAGAAATGATCCTTTCGTTGCCGACGGCAAAACCCATGCGCCACCCAGGCATCGCGAATGTTTTGGACAGCGAAGTAAATTCTACCGCACATTTCATCGCGCCATCAATTTCCAAAACCGATGGCGGTGGCTCTATGTCATCGTAATAAATTTCCGCATAAGCCAGATCTGACAATAAAATCAGGTCATACTTCAGTGCATAGGCGACGACTTCACGGTAAAAGTCCAGACTGGCAATATAGGCGGTTGGGTTAGAGGGGTAATTCAATACAAGTGCCAGCGGCTTGGGCACGCTGTGTTTGACCGCCCTATCGAGGTTACTGAAAAAGTTTTCGTCGGGTGTTGCCGGTAAATGCCGGATCACACCACCTGAAATTATAAAGCCAAAGGAATGGATGGGATAAGTTGGATTGGGTACCAAAACCACATCTCCGGGCGCGGTAATGGCCTGGGCCATATTTGCAAATCCCTCCTTCGAGCCCAATGTGGCAACTACTTGGGTATCAGGATCAAGTTTAACGTTAAAGCGGCGGGCATAATAAGCAGCTTGTGCGCGTCTTAGTCCTGGAATGCCGCGCGAAGAGGAATAGCGATGTGTTCTGGGTTTGTGTACGGTTTCAACCAGCTTCTCCACAATGTGTGGCGGCGTTGGCATGTCCGGATTGCCCATGCCAAAATCGATGATATCTTCACCGCGTAACCTGGCCTCCGCCTTCAGCCGGTTTACCTCTTCAAACACGTAAGGGGGAAGGCGTTTTATCCGATGGAATTCTTCGCGCATGCTTCAAATCTCTTGATGTCCGAGCCTCAGCGGAGCTAGGACCCGCTGTCTTCTATTTCAAAGGACTTGCCGCCGAGAAAATCAAACCGCGATTTTTTCTCCGCCGGCTTGGCTTCTTTGGCAACGACCTCTTCTGCCGTGGTTGCGCCTTCAAAATAAATCTCAACTCTGCGGCGCTTTGAACTTGAGGGTGGGCTTTGTTCGGGTGGTTCATCAACTATTTGCACAACAACCTGGTCCGGCTGGAATCCGCGTTTTTTCAATCCCGTCGCGACGTAATTGGCACGGGCAATCGCCAAATCCTGATTATCGATAATTTTCTCGTTGCTGGCAGCCGGGTCAACCGTAACAAACCCGAGGACAAAAATATTTGACCCAGAATTATCTTTAAATTTCACAAGATCATTGAGAGGCTTTTCCTCGGCTTTTGTCAGCTTCCGTGCTCCACCCGAAAAGATGACCATTTTGGGTTTCTGGGCAGATGGCCGGTCTTGTGCAGCGACAGGCGATTTTTGGGTTTGAATTTTAGGAATGCTCCCAGTATCAGCGTTTGGCTCTAACTTGGACGTTTTTTTGACCTTCGGCTGGGCCGTGTTCTTTTCAGGCACTGTTGGGATTATGGGTGTGCGGCGTAAATCAGGTGCCTGGATGAGCGTTTCATCGGTAGGCGTTGACGTCTCGCCTTCTGTTGGCGATAAATTGCCTGCCGAGGAACGATTACGGGCTAGGCGCAATCTTTCCGGCGGAGTAAGGCCATCTGTGGTTTTTTCCGGGTTTTTCGTCTTGAGCCAGTTGAAGTCGAGAATGCCGCTACTGTCGGGTTTTTTGGCAGCTTTTTTGCTTGCTGCTGGAGGAGTGGTTTCCAACAGCAGTTCTCGATCTTGCACGTGGCTTTTTCCGGTATCCTTTAGCTCTTGTATCTCCCGATCTTTTTGGGCGGGGTTCAAATATCCGGTAGGCTTGAGCGGTGCTTCGGTTAAGGTCGGATAAGAACCTGTCTCGGTCGAACCTGTAGAGGCTGTCTCGCTTGGGCCGCGCAGAACAACATTTTCCTCTGCATTCGTCGACGCCGTATCCGTGTCATCCTGAACTTTTCTTTTGCCGGATTTTGCCTGTTCTGTATTGGGTGAGGCCGCAGTCTTTTTATCTCCCGGTGACAATATTCCACTGACATCGAGAAGTTGAGAACTTTCACAGGCCCCTAAGAACAAGCTTATAAAAATAACGCAGGCCACCCTGCCAGACCAAAAGCGATGATCAGTATGCTTGTTATTAACGCACTCTCGTGGTGTTGCGCTTATTTTTGTCACTAATTTCTCCCTGGCGCTTAGACAAGGCGACATTTATCCCATCATCCTTTCCATGCCAATCATTTCTTCAGAGATGAACCAGCTAATTTGTTATTATGTCATGAACGAGGCAAAAAGTCCTCTATCCTGTTTAACTGGCTGGATTTTGCGTTGCTAACGCGGTGTTATGTCACTGACACAGGGCCGCTATGACAATTGTACATTTGGTCGTTAAACTGTTTTGGGAGTATAGTTGGGGCGTTTTTTATCATTTCCCGGTCACCTTACAGGATCACGGCCGGTTATGGGGAGAGAATATGTCAGATGTGAGCGAGAAAAAAGAAACGCAATACCAGGTCAGTGATCCTGAACTCTTTGCTCGAAACCTCGCAAAAGTTGCCGAGCGCACCGGAGATTTGCTGTCAACTTTTATGGCGGCAGGTGCTGATGAAGAGCAACAAACAGATTTGGGCGAAGAACTGCGCCGGGTCGGGGCAACATTTTTTGAACTGGGCACACAATTCCTCTCGGACCCTCAACGCTTAGCTGAAGCCAATTTGGACTTCTGGCGCCGTCATATTTCATTGTGGGAAACCAGTTTGGAAAAGCTTTCCG
>JAJFHR010000415.1 GCA_021775515.1 Hyphomicrobiales bacterium
CCTCGCTTCAAATGGATATTAAGATTACCGGCATAACCGAAGAAATCATGCGAATTGCGCTTGATCAGGCCAAAGGCGGCCGAGTGCATATTCTTGGCGAGATGGCCAAAGCCTTGACCGAAGCCCGTGAAGAAATGGGTGAATACGCCCCCCGCATCGAGACAATGAAAATTCCAGTAGACAAAATTCGTGAGGTCATTGGAACAGGTGGCAAAATTATCCGCCAGATCGTCGAGGAAACCGGCGCTAAGGTCAATATTTCCGATGATGGCACTGTCAATATTTCATCAAATGATGCAAAATCGATCGAGGCTGCAATCAACTGGGTCAAAGGCATAACGGATGAACCGGAAGCCGGTGTCATTTACGACGGAACTGTTGTAAAGGTCGTGGACTTCGGTGCATTTGTGAACTTCTTTGGCTCTAAAGACGGGCTGGTGCACATTTCTCAACTGGCACCACACCGCGTTGGAAAAGTGACTGACATCGTCAATGAGGGCGACAAGGTAAAAGTTAAACTCCTGGGTTTTGATGATCGTGGCAAGGTTAAGCTGTCGATGAAAGTTGTAGATCAGGAAACCGGCAAGGAAATCGAACCGGAGAGCGGTAGCGATTAATCTGGCAATGAATTGGCCAGTTTGGCCGGAGCAAAACACAAATAAAGCTAAAGGGGCTCTTTTTGGATGAGCTACACATCGAAACAGACTAAATCCGAATCGAGTGAAACCTCGGCCAGCGACTGGATGCAGGCACTGGCTCAATACCGAAGACCTGATCATTTCCGCAGCATATTGGAAATTATCCTGACCGGTATCCCCTTTATCTTGCTTTGGCTGGCTGCCTGGTGGGCCCTTTCTATCAGCTACTGGTTGACGTTAGCCATCAGCGTGCCGGCGGCAGGGTTTCTCGTACGTATATTCATGATCCAGCACGATTGTGGACATGCCTCGTTTTTCCGCCGTAAAGAAACAAATGATTGGGTTGGACGCGTTCTCGGAACCTTGACACTGACCCCGTATTTTGTGTGGCGGCGTAGTCATTCGGTTCACCATTCAACCCACGGAAATCTTGAAAAGCGCGGAACCGGCGACATTGATACCTTAACAGTTCGGGAGTATCAGGCTCTATCACCGCGCCGCCGCCTTGCCTATCGTCTGTACCGCCATCCTATTGTCATGTTTGGCATTGGCCCTGCTTATATATTCTTACTTCAAAATCGCTGGCCGAGCGGCTTTATGCGCTCAGGCTGGAGATTTTGGCTTAGTGCTATGGGAACGAATGCCTCCATAATACTTGCCGTTAGCCTGATGATCTATCTCATCGGCGCCGTGCCGTTTCTTCTTGTGCACCTACCCATCGTCGTGTTTGCCTCCTCAATTGGCGTTTGGCTGTTCTACGTTCAGCATCAGTTTGAAGATACGACCTGGGCCCATGATGAAGACTGGCAGTTACATGATGCAGCACTTTACGGCAGTTCACACTATGATCTGCCGGTTGTATTGCGCTGGATGACGGCCAACATCGGTGTGCACCATGTGCATCACCTCTCCAGCCGCATACCCTATTATCGCCTACAAGAAGTGTTGCGTGATCACCCCGAGCTAACCGAAGTGAAACGTTTGACGCTGTGGGAAAGTTTTGCCTGTGTCAGGTTGCAACTTTGGGATGAAGAAAAACGTAAACTTATCTCATTCTCTAAGGCCCGAAACCTGCAGCCGGCTTAAATTCACCGTCGCTCTATGCCACCGCCTTTCTCACGAACGAGATCACGCGCCGCCTTGCCCGCCGCCTCGATATAAGCGGGATCGCGATGTACCAGCATGGTGGAAAATGAACCATCCATCAAAAGAATTATCTGTCGAGCGAGAAGGGAGGCGTCCGCCAGACCTTCTGCTTCAATTGCCGTGGCAAGCCAGGCTTCGAACTTCTTTTTATGTGCAGCGCCAACCCTGAGGGCCGGGTGACCGGGCATATTTGCAAGTTCAGCGGATGTTCTTAAAAATCCGCATCCTTTCCATTTTGGATGTCCCGCCGCATAAGCCAGATTCCTGAAAATTGCTTCCACTTTATTTTCCAGCGGATTTTCAGCTTCATGAAACCACTTTTCAAACAAGATAAGGTTTGGCTGGTCGCGTGAGGTGAGATAAGCGGTAATCAGCTCGTCCTTACTATTGAAGTGATAATAAAGCGTCCGCTTAGTGATACCGGCCATTTCTGCAATCGCATCAACGCTTACCGCGCGTATACCACTGTCATAAAAAAGACGGTTTGCAGCATCAAGAATTCTGTCTTTGGTTGGAAGCTCGTTTTTGGCCATCGGAAAAAGTATACCGTCTAGTGAGTATACACAAGTTCTGACAAATTCTACCCTTTGAATAGGGTGTCCGAAGTTCAGTTAATTCAGTGGCATCGACAATTTGATCATCAGGAAAAAAATATTGAAAATGTCGGATTTTGTCCTTTTTGAAATAAGAAACAATGTTGCGCTTTTAACGCTAAATCGGCCGGAAAAGCTAAATGCCTTGAACTATGAAACAAATGAACAGCTGCTCGGGTACCTTGTCCATATAGAAGACGATGATGAGATTCGTGCGGTGATCATAACCGGCGTTGGCGC
>JAJFHR010000416.1 GCA_021775515.1 Hyphomicrobiales bacterium
ACGCCTTAGTTACTTAAAGTTCACAAACTGCTTTTGCCGCACGATGACAAAATTGCACTATTCACACCCCACAAATGGAAAATATCCATTCATATCGCTGTCTTATACACGAGAGTGTCGACAAAAGGAAAGAGCCCGCAAATTCGCCGGCCATTTACTGACCTATATAGGTAAAAACTGGCAAAAATCAATCAATGTCAAGCCAGTGGATTTAGACCCTGGGCCAGGTACCTTGAAAGGGTTCGCTTAGAGCCTGCTCCACCATCTCCAGACGATCCTGGCCGAAAAACATATCACCGTCGACAAAATAGGTCGGAGATCCGAACACAGAACGCCGAATGGCCTCTTCGGTATTTTGGTTATAGGCAGCCTGCACCTGTGGCGAGACCGCTGCTGCCAGCAATGGCTCAGCATCAACCCCGGCACTTTTTGCCATAGCCTCTAACGTCGGCCGATCAGTAAGATCAGCGTTATCACGCCAATGACCCTGCAACATGCAGTGTGCCAGTTGATCGACATTTATACCCTGCAACACGCCGGCAATCAGCATTGAATTTGGCAGGGTCATGTCTTTGTCATGATGGCTCGGACGCCCGTCCATGAACGGAACGTCACGAAACTGCGACCAGCGTTCTATTTCGCGGCCATAAAAATAGGCCCGCCGCTCCGGAGTGCGTCCGCCGGTTGGCCCCGGGCCGGTTATGTCACTCACTTTGTCCAGATCGATAGGCCGATGAACGATGTTACAGTTATTCGCACGTGCAATTTCCATAAGACGACCGGAGCCAAGATAAGTATAGGAAGAATGCGCGGAATAAAAATATTCGATATCAGCCATTTCACCACCCCTGTTTTTAAGTTCCCTGCTCGTCACTAACACGAATATTGAAGATCGGCTCATCAACTCGCCGGTATGGTCAATTTATCCACTTGTTATGGCAGCTTTGTCTTTATGCGGCTGCACCAGGGCTAATCCCACCACCATGAAAACAAGTGCCGCCCATACCCAGCCGGAATATGTTTCATTGAGCGCGATGGCACTGATGAACAACCCGGCAATGGTAACCACATAGGCAATCTGGCTGGAAAAGACGATACCGGTAACACCGACCAGCCAAATGTATCCCGCGTAGGCAAAAGCGTGCAAAATTGAGGATGCGAGAAGTGCCCATTCCGGCGCAGCCCAGGGTTTGCTGAGATCAACCCACGCGCCAAAAACAAACGTCAACGGCGTTGCAACCAGCAGCCCGACGACAGAAGCCCCCAACAAAGTGACGACCGGGTCGATTTCCTTGGGCGTCCGCAAAGATATATAGGCTCCTTCAATGCCATAACAAATTGCAGCCGCCAAAACCAACAGAATATAGGCCGCTTTTTCCGGCTCCGGCAAACTGGTTTCAGGCGCAATCAGGAATACCACCGCAATCACTCCGGAAAGAACTCCGATAGTCCGCCCGGCAGACATGTGTTCCAGCCGCAAACCCAAGGCAATAACCAGAGAAAACATTGGAACAGTGGCAATTACAATGGCGATCACACCGGCAGGCAAATTTGCCGAGGCTATATAAGACGCGCTGTTGGGAAGCAGAGTTCCAAGCAGGCTGATCATCAGAAAATAGAACAGAGTTTGCCGGTTCACTACAAGTTTTACCCGGCGAAATGCGGATATCGCGCCTAGCACCGCAACAGCGAAAACTAGCTGCCAGAAAATCAGCCCGATGGGCTGATAACCAGTGGAAACAGCGACTTTTGTCAGTGGTATTGTCGCGCCCCAGACAACCCCCAGAATTAACAGTGCCCCTATTGCGCCGATTTGTTTCATCAGCAAATTACCTAAAGTGAAAATGTCGTGAATTCGAGCTGACAACAGCCCCAAGTGGGGTGCGAGTATGTGCTCTAATTTCAATCCTTGGCAAGCGGATAATTGTCTTTCGCGGCCATCTTTAATCGACGATGACCGGCGTTTTGCCTAAGCAGGATTACCTTATTGCTTGCGCAACTCAGTGTTAATATTGATGTCGACCCAATCCGAGGTCAAGGGCGCGAACGCTCCCAATCCAAATTCACTTCTTAACACTCGCGCCTTGGCCTGAAACCCGGCATATTTAGCTCCCTTATATTCGGCAATATAGGGGCCGAGAGGATGGGGTCCGATGAAAATCAGATCAGCATCAAGCTTCACCGGTTTTTTTACGCCTTTGATTATGAGGTCTCCAGTAATTTCAACCGACTGCTTTGCAGTCTGGCGCACAGCAGTGCTCTTAAAAGTAATTGTTGGAAATTTTTCCAAGTCAAAAAAATTTGCGGATTTGAGTTCATTATCAAATGCCTCAATCGTACTTTTTATTCCTGAAACATTAAGGGAAATATCGACGCTGCTTTTTGCCGGGTCATCTTCATCAATGACAATGGTACCGTCAAATTCCAAAAATCGGGCCGATTGCATCGACAGACCTGCATGGTTCCAGCTAACCCGAATTTCCGTATGCCCTTTGTCGAAACTATAGGTCTCGGCGGCAAGAGCTGATGTTGATCGCAAAAATTCCAACGCCAGCATTGCCACCATGCCGGTTTTAAATAGCCCGTGATTTTGCATAGTTAAATGTCCTACTTCACCGTTTTAAGCACACCGGAGCAACAGTGCTTTGAGTAATGTTGGTAACATTGTATAGCAATCCTTGCCATGATACAGTCGCCCAGCAAAAATTTTGAAGACAGATGAAATATGGCTGCACGAAAAAAATTCGAGATCGTCCTGATTAAGCCGTCGCATTATGATGATGACGGCTATGTCATCCAATGGTTTCGTTCGCCGATCCCGTCCAATACCCTCGCCAGTCTCTACGGTTTGGCTCGCGAATGCGCCGACAATTTTGTCCTCGGCCCCGATGTCGATATCGAGATAACTGCCTATGACGAGACCAACACGGTCATTCCGATCCGGCAAATCATCAAAAAATTCCGTAAATCAGGCCACGGCTTTGTTGGATTGCTG
This sequence comes from Hyphomicrobiales bacterium, assembly GCA_021775515.1. Lineage (GTDB taxonomy): Bacteria > Pseudomonadota > Alphaproteobacteria > Rhizobiales > JAJFHR01 > JAJFHR01. The sequence continues at coordinate 2,996 of JAJFHR010000416.1, forward strand.
GGGGTTCAGTCGAACCAGTTTCCCCGCGCCGTTGATATTGCCCGGCCGCTGCGCGCTGCAAACATTCCCGTGATTATCGGTGGGTTTCATGTCTCCGGTTGCATGTCCATGCTGCCGGAGTTGCCTGACGACATCAAAAAAGCGCAGGATTTAGGCATCACCTTATATGCCGGAGAAGCCGAAGGCCGGTTCGACGAAGTTCTGCGCCATGTCTTTGAAGGCACACTCAAGCCAGTGTATAATTACATGCACGATTTGCCCGAAATGGGCAATGCCTCCCGACCCTTCCTGCGCACCGATGTAATCAGGCGCACGGTCGGCTCTTACACCAGTTTTGACGCCGGGCGCGGCTGTCCGTTTCAGTGCTCGTTTTGCACCATCATCAACGTACAGGGGCGCAAGTCACGCTACCGGACACCGGACGATATCGAAGCGATTATCCGCTCAAACGATGCCCAGGGTGTAAATCGCTATTTCATCACCGACGATAATTTCGCCCGCAACCGCAATTGGGAGGCCGTCTTCGACCGGTTCATCTATCTGCGCGAGGAAAAAGGCTTCAAGTTCAAATTCATCATTCAGGTCGACACATTATGTCACCGCATTGAGAATTTTATAGAAAAAGCCGCTCGTGCCGGATGCAACCGGGTTTTTATCGGCCTGGAGAGCATTGACCCTGATTCGCTTATGGCGGCTAAAAAGCGCCAGAACAAAATCTGGGAATACCGCAAAATGCTGCAGGCGTGGAAAGACGTCGGCGTTGTTACCTATGCCGGTTATATTCTAGGCTTCCCCGGCGATACCGTCGAAAAGATCGAACGCGACATCGAGATTATCAAGCGCGAGTTGCCGCTTGACCTGGTTGAGTTCTTTTACCTCACCCCGCTGCCCGGCTCCGAGGATCATCAAAAGCTTCATAATGCTGGTGTGTGGATGGATCCGGACATGAACAAATATGATCTGAACCACCGGGTATCCAACCACCCGATAATGTCAGATCAGGAGTGGGAAGCAATGTACCACCGTGCCTGGGAGCAATATTATACGCCCGAACATGTCGAAACCATCCTGCGCCGCGGAGCGGTTAAAGGGCTCAAGACCAAAAATCTGTTTTTGGGCATGGGGTCATTTTACGGCTCCATCACGATCGAAAACATTCACCCGCTCGAAGGTGGCGTGGTCCGCCGCAAGGTACGCCGTCAGCGCCGCTATGGATTGCCACGGGAAAATCCGGTGCTGTTCTACCCCAAACGCGTATGGCAGACCTTGAATTCAGTTTACGGCTGGTCCCGCCTCTATCTCAAGTACAGCGCCATTCATCGACGTGTCGTGAGCGACAAAGATCTGATGAATTATACCGACATTGCACTTTCACCGGTGACCGAGGAAGAAGAACTCGGCCTTGATCTCATTACCGTGCACGAGGAAGCAATTCCCAACACCTACGGGGCACCC
>JAJFHR010000417.1 GCA_021775515.1 Hyphomicrobiales bacterium
GCAATTGCTCGCGCGTTTCACGCATTTTTTCCTTCATCGGCAGAACTTCTTTGACGAGTTCTGAGATCACCTGTTTAAGCTTTTGCTGCTGGTCTTCGCTGGCATCAAAGGCAATGCCAAAAAGATTGATTTTTTTGTCGAGGCGCTTTTCGAAGGTGGCCGGGTCAAATGATCCATGCATGAACCCGCCATGGCCCTTGCCATAACCATGGCGAAAGCCACCGCTGCTATAGGCGGCAGTTGAAAGGGCACCTGCAGTGACCAAAGCTATGGCACCAAAGGTGGCAATGAGTTTTTTCTTGCTCCAAGAACGGCGCGGTGACGTGCTGTTATTTGTGTCGGGATTATTCGGTGTGTTCATCTTAATTCTCCATCAATTGAACTATTCGGCCGCAATGGCCATGCCTACAATTTAGGAGACGGTGTTTTCTCGGATTTGTCGTCGACGTAAAGTTATGTAAAGCTCAACGGACGGTCAGTGAGGTTGCAAATTTTCCGCCTGATAACCGATGCGTGATGCGGCATCGGTAAAACCAGCATGTTCAATGTCATCAAGGACGATCCCGAGCAGGTCGTCCTGGCCCAAGTGTTGCAGAGAATCTGCCAGGATTAAAAAGAACAGATCTCGCTGGGCGTGGCTGCCGCCCATCTGCCACAACATCTGACGGGCCGGCATCAAAATGTCTACCACTGTTTGATGATCTTTTTTGCGATGGGCGATAGCGGCTATCGAGGCTGGAATTGCCGCTGCCGAATAGCGCGGCCCCAGGGTGCCGTCATCGGCTTTGGCAAAAATTTTCATGGCCTCCAAGAGCTGATCAGCTTCTATAAACCGGCTGGAGGCAGCCAAAATGATGGCAAAATGCGGGCTGGTGAACGGGCTGGTGTGATCATTCAGCCGGTTTAAGGTAACCTCGGCAAGCTCATTCCATCTCGCCTCGACATCCACTCCGCGCAATTCCAGCCGCAACAACATGGAGGCGCCATTTTGCATGTCGATGTAAAGATCAGGCACTGAAACCAGCAACGGTAATTCCCGGTTGCGCACCCAGGTGTCATAGATCTCCAATACCTCTTCAAATTCTCCCAGTTCGAGATGAAACAAACACCGGTGCCACCACAGATGAAGTTGCATCTGGTTGACATCCGACCAATGACCTTTGAGGCCTTCGAGCCAGGTAATTCCCTCGTTATAACGGCCTTGCATGATCATCACATGGGCAACTGCGTGGGTGCCCCAGGCATCTGTCGGATCAATTTCAACCGCTTGTCTGGCCAATTCTTCTGCGGTTTGGAACTCGTGAATTTCCTCAAGATCAAAGGCACGGCAGGAAAGGTGGATGCCATATCCCGGTACATCCGCGCTCCAGTGCCGGGCGCTGCGTTGGGAAATTTCAGCCGACCATTTCATCTCTCCGATCCAGAATAATTCCATCTGGCTTAACCTTTGGGCAAAAAGGTCCCGAGGGTTATGCAAGAGGATTGTCTCGTAACAGGTTACAGCTTGTGCAATCCGGCCAGCAGCACCAGCCTCAAGTGCTTTAAGATATAACAATTCACGCTCGCTCATGGCCTTGGCGCCTAGATGGGCCGCGGAAATTGCCTGTTTGATGTTGCCGGAGTAATTTACGTTTCTAGCGCCATGAAGCACCAGCCCTGAGACCACATGGGCAAAGCCAAATTCCGGATCCGCTTTAATTGAAGCTGATATGTGCGGCATGACATCAGCTTTCCAGTGCAGAAAATTGTGGATCGAGGTGTCGAGAAAAGCCGCCGCCTCGCTGCTCTGAGTGGTCAAAGTGTGGCCGCGTTCATCTTGATGCATGGGTCCAAGCCTATCGTCGTCAGCTAAGTTTGATTGCCGACGTTACGCCGCCGTGGCATCGTATGCAACGGCAAGTTGAAGCTCTATATGTGGTGTCGCGGCATTTATTGCAGCGAGGGAAAGCCGTATTTTGTTGCATGGTCCTTGAAAGCATCCATAAGCCAGTAGTCTTCTGTCTGTGTCATGGTAATGCCATTCAGCAGCAACCGGGCTCGACAAGCGGCAAGTGTTGGTTTTTCGAATGTTTTTATCAGGGATTGCCGGATTTTTTTGACTTGGTCTTCTTCAAGGGACGCCCTGACCACATATGGCGGCGCCGGTGCTGTGTAGGTGGTGCCGATCGCCTTAATGCCGGTTAGTATCTCTTTGTTGTGTAGCTGCAACAATGTCAGCGTCACACTGTCTATGGCTGCAATATCGGCCTGATGATTGCGGATCATGTGAAGGCTGGCTATGTGGCTGCCGCTAATCTTGACGTCAGAGAAAAAGCGACCCTGGTGATGATGCCGGGCGATCAGATGACGCAGGGAACTCATGCCCGAGTGAGATTCCGGGCCGTTGATGACGGCGATGGTACCAGCCATTTCGCGGACGTCCGTGAACGAGCTTTTTTCAGCAACCACAATGGTGCTGCAGTAATTTTCGGCCAGACAGCCCTCTGCTGCAAAAAGTGGCGTAGCCACTGGACGTAGGCAACCAGAATAACGATGGGTGATGTCGTATCCGCAACATTGAGAAATCAGAAGATCGGGATCACTCCACAGGTCATGGACAGACCTGCCACGGGTGAGGTTTTGAGGTACGTCTGGTATGCCGTTTTCGATCAGATTCTGCGCCAAGTCCGCCCAAAATGAATCTTGTGCCTCTCGAATGTCTGGCAGATCATACATTGGTAAACTTGCTGTCGCCACCTGTCCTCCCGTACAAAACCTTGTCAATACCAAGAGGTCAGCATAGCTCTAAATTTGCCGTGAACCAACAATCAAAGCCAAGGACTTTATTATACCGGGATACCTGAAAACTGGTAGGCAAAACCGGCAATCAGTGACCCTGTCAGGCCAAGGACGATGTAAAGAGCAAACACAGGTTTTTTAACAAGCGAGTATACGGCGATGGCAGCGGGTATCGAGGAGACGGCGCCGGCGGTTAGAAAGGCCAGGGCAGCACCTTGTGACATGCCAAGATTAATCAGGCCGGAAGCAAGCGGGATTGCGGCATAACCATTAAGATAGGAGGGCATGCCGATGACTGCCGCCAAAGGTATGGCAAAGGCATTTTCCGCACCGGTCAGATCCCTGATCCAGGCCGGGTTTATATAGGCGATCATCAGGCTTTCGAGAAAAAACGCCACGGTCAGCCATTTGCCCAGAAAGCCGCCGACTGTCCTAATTTCGTTCCAGAAAATCGAAAGCCGGGATTTTTCATGCCAAAAAGTCCAGAGAACCTGTTTTTTTTCAGTGATGGTGGAGGTTGTTGAACAGGAAGAAGTGCCGCAGCCTTGCTGAATACCGGCGTTTACCGGATTTTGCAAAAAGGCTTTGTGCTGGAATGCCTGGACAATAAAACCGGCGAACAATCCCATGCCGATGGCTGCGAGAGTTTTGGCGATGGCAAAATTAAAACCGATACCGGCGGACGTTAAAATGAACATTTCCGGGTCCATAATGGGCGAGGAAATCCAAAACGCCATTACCGGTGCCAATGGAACCCCGGCTGCCAGCATGGCCGCAATCAGGGGAATGACACCGCAGGAGCAAAATGGCGACAAGGCACCGGCAAGGGTTGCGGCGGTGATGGCATATAACGGGCGGCCGGAAAAGGCCCGGGCCATTAGGGCATCGGCGCCACTGGCCTTGGCACTGGCGGCAAAAACCATGGCGAGGATAAAATATGGTGCAATGTAAACTAGCGCATCAAGGGTGAATTTCACGCTGATGGTGAACTGGTCGGGATTTAGGGCAGCCAGCAGACTCAGGCTCGCGAAAAAAAACAGAACAACGGGGTCTTTGAACACCGCTAATCCGCGCAGGAGCTGCTTTGGCTGTAAATACTTGCTCTTTGAGACTGTGAGGGGCGTTTCAGTTTCCAGTGACATGACCAAAATCTCTTTTAATACAATTGTTTAAATATTTATTATTCCAGATTAACCGAAATATAGTTTAAATTTTTCAGGCGTTTTCTTTCGTCGTACGATCAAGCTGTAATTCCGGGTCGCTACAACATTCTTCGGTTAGAAACCGGACGAGGTCTTCTATTTTATCGTAATGAATGCAACAGCGTAATACGGTGGCCTCGCGATCTTGATGGATGAGCCCGGCATTGCGCAAATGACTGAGGTGATGTGACAGGGTCGAGCCGGGAATATCAAGCTGGCGCTGGATTTTCCCAACCGGCAGGCCGCTCTCGCCAGCCCGTACTAATAAACGAATGATCTTGAGACGGGTGACATTACCCATCTCACTTAAATATAAGGCTGCGGTGTCTATATCCATCGTCTAATACTCGGTATAGTAATTCTATATTTCTAATATCATCGAAATAAAGAAAATGTCAAGGAAATTTTTATGAAAAGACTGATGTCGCCGGGGAAAACAATTTATTCACCTGTCTGCAACCTAAAGCCTGTCTCGCCAAAGTGGGCACCGGTTTTGCGATAAAGACACGCGCATAAACAAAGGGTTAAAGCGTGTCAAATGAATCCGATAAAAGGAGACACGCTTTAGCGATACCGGGCGATCACAGAGCGTGAGCCGCCGGTTAATTCCACTTTCTTTCTATGAAAAAATAGGTCAATATCTCTGACGTAAATTCAAGAGCATGCCGATGTCCTCTCTTCTGTTGCCACTTCTCACCTTCGCGTTAGCCGCGACGTTTACACCTGGCCCCAACAACATCATGGTGACGGCATCGGGCGCTAATTTTGGCTATTGGCGAACACTGCCGCACATGTTGGGGATCACCTTCGGCTTTACCGGGATGATCGCTGCAGTCGGTTTCGGGCTTGGTGAGATATTCAAGGTCTATCCGGCGCTGCATGAAATCATGAAATGGGTGGGCTCCGTCTACCTTATCTTTCTGGCCTGGAAAATTGCTACCGCAAGCAAACCTGAAGAGCACGGTGGTGAACGCAAGCCATTTACGTTTGTGCAGGCAGCTCTGTTTCAATGGGTTAATCCCAAAGCGTGGATTATGTCGATTGCAGCGCTCACTGCCTATACCACCAATGGGGCAGATTATGTGGCTGAGACATTGGTGGTGGCCGGTGCTTTTTTCATTGTTTCCTTCCCGTCTATCAGCTCATGGTGTCTGTTCGGAACCCTCATCGGCCGTTTGTTAACCTCGCCCAGAGCTTTGATGATCTTTAACGTATCGATGAGCGCCCTGATTGTGGCTTCCATCGCCTTGCTTTATATCTGAACACCCGACGACTTAAATCGTTGCATAGGAGAAACTTCTAGGCTGAATTTGCAGTGTGGAAGCTCGTTTTTTTCTGAGTGAATTGCGGGGGAAAAAATTATGGCGCGCATCGCTTTTTTGGGGCTTGGCAATATGGGCCGGGGCATGGCTTTGCGGCTGGTGCATGCCGGCCATGAGGTTCGTGTTTACAATCGTACGCATGCCAAGGCCGAGGCTTTGACCGGTAGCGGCGTTGAGATTGCCGCAAGTCCGCGGGCGGCTGCAGACAAGGCAGATGCGGTATTTTCCATGGTCGGTGATGATGCCGCCTCGCGCGCCATGTGGATGGCGGATGACGGGGCGCTGGCCTCGGGACTTGATGCGGGCACATTCGTCATTGAGTGTTCAACCTTATCTTATGACTGGGTGCGCGAATTAGCTCACCGCGTAACCTCGATGGGCCTGCGCTATATTGATTGTCCGGTAACCGGTCTGCCCGAGGCGGCGGCGGCTGGAAAACTCACATTGCTGGTGGGCGCGGCTGAGGCTGATATGGAAGCCGTACGTCCATTGCTGGAGGCTTTGAACGACGAGATTATCTACTTTGGCAAAGTCGGCACCGGCACGGCCTACAAACTCATGGTCAACCTCATCGGCGCCATCCAGATTGCCTCAATCGCCGAAGGCATGGTGATGGCGCGTAAAGCCGGCCTTGATCTGGAAAAAACCGCATATGCTCTGGCCAAGGGGCAGGCGGCAAGCCCGCAGGTTGTGCGCAATGTCAAGCGCATGGTGGCCGACGATCATGATCAAAACGTGGTTTTTTCAGGCAAGCTGCGGGTGAAAGATGCCCGCTATGGCGTGGCCTTGGCGCGCGGTCTGGGCATTGAAGCTGATTTCGGCCAGACTGCAGTTGACGCCTATGCCCGCCTCGCTGAACTGGGTATTGACGATCAAAACGAAAGCAACGTGATCCATGCGATTAAGATCAAGGACAGCTGAAGGATCAAAAAAATCGGCCCTCATTCATAATTGGCTGGATTAGTCTAAACTATAAACTCCGCGCGGGAATATAAGGGGATGCTTTATGCGTAAAGATATCGAGTTTTCTGCCGATGGCGTGATTTTGCGGGGTTGGTTGTATATCCCGGATAATGCCGAAGCCGCAGTGCCGACGAT
>JAJFHR010000418.1 GCA_021775515.1 Hyphomicrobiales bacterium
TCTACTGCCAGCAACCTCAAAATCATTCTCCTTAAATGTGCAAAGCCGGTAACTGGATGGCGGTTGACGATGGTAATTTTACCCCGAAGAGATAATCGGGCGGTACATTTTTCGGAGACTCACCTATTCTGATTTTATGTCTATTTACGGAAAACTAGCAGGTGCTGCGGCCGGATTGTACTTGGGTGGGCCCTTGGGCGCACTCCTTGGCAGTATTGCCGGGCATTATTTCATCGATAAAGAGTTGCCCTATGATCCCGACAAAAAGCCGGAAGATCAGGTTGCCTTCTCAATCGGCATTATAGCGCTCTCGGCTAAAATGGCCAAGGCCGATGGGGTTGTCACCCGCGATGAAGTTGAAGCGTTTAAGCAAATTTTTCAGGTGCCGCCTGATGATGCGAAGAATGTTGGCCGGTTGTTCAATCTCGCCAAGCAGTCGGTGGCAGGATTTGAAGCTTACGCCGGGCAACTGGCCGGGTTGTTCAACGGGCGCATGGATGTTCTGGAGGACGTTGTAGACGGTCTTTTTCACATCGCAAAGGCGGATGGTGTCCTCCACCCGGCCGAACTCAGTTATCTTGAAAATGTCGCCACGGTTTTTGGCTTTAGCGCCCGGGACTTTGGCCGCATCAAGGCTCGCCACATGGAAGCCGACAAGCGCGATCCGTATGTGGCCTTGGGTGTTGCACGTGAAGATTCCCTGGCAACGATAAAAACCAAATACCGCAAACTTGTTGCAGAAAATCACCCGGACAAGCTGATTGCCCGCGGCGTCCCGGAAGAAGCTGTTGTTATTGCCAACGGCAAACTTGCTGCGATCAATGCCGCGTATGATGAAATTGCCCGCGAGCGTGGATATTAGCGGCTATTCTTGAATCGGGATTTTGATGAACCTGATCGGTGGCGGCGCTATTTTTCCTGTGAGTTGACGGCGGAGGGAAAATTGTCGGCGGCCGCGTTGAGAATCTACAAAAATCAGGTAGACTAACGTGCTGTGTGTTACCAACCCGTGACAGACTAACCGTGCCAATTAAATTCCTAACTCAGGGACATGCTCCAAAGTGGCGACATTTGAAATTGAGTTTTGTGAGTCGCCAAATTTTGGCGAGCGGGTAGACGGCATTAGTCCCGATTTATTGCTGCTGCATTATACCAACATGGCCTCAGCCGAAGCGGCAATTGAATGGTTGTGCAATCCGGAATCTCAGGTTAGCTGTCATTATCTCGTTGCTGAAGACGGTAATATTACCCAAATGGTTGACGAAGAACACCGCGCCTGGCATGCCGGTGCTGCGTGCTGGAAGGGGGCGAGGGACATAAACAGCTGCTCTATCGGTATTGAATTGGCCAATGTCGGTCCTGATTTTGGCTACCCGGATTTTCCGGAAATTCAGATGCTGGCCGTTGAAACCCTGTGTCATGATATTCTGAGCCGCCATAATATTCCTCCAGAGCGCGTATTGGCGCATTCGGACATTGCTCCGAGCCGTAAAATTGACCCTGGCGAAAAATTTGACTGGCAACGGCTATACAAAGCAGGGATCGGCCTGTGGGTTGAACCGGAACCGATTGATGAAGGCGAAGGGTTGCACGAAGGTGAAACCAACAAACATATCTTGAACCTACAAAATGCTCTGGCTACCTACGGTTATGACATCAATGTAACCGGCACTTATGATGAACAGACGCAGAATGTCGTGACTGCTTTCCAGCGTCATTTCAGGCAAGCCCGCGTGGATGGTATTGCCGATTTTTCAACCCTTAAAACCCTGCATGATTTGCTACATGCCTTTGAAGACCTTCAGCGCAATTGAAGCTGGTCGAAAAACAACAAGCGTCACGGACTTGACGTTTGCACCGGCAACACCTTATTGAACCTATGTCAGTTGGCTGGATGATCGCTGCGAACCCGGTTTACTGGGTTGGGAGAGGAAAGTCCGGGCTCCATGGGAACACGGTGCCGGGTAACGCCCGGCGGGGGTGACCCTAGGGAAAGTGCCACAGAAAGGAAACCGCCTGGCGGCCGATCTTTGATCGTCTGCCGGGTAAGGGTGAAAGGGTGCGGTAAGAGCGCACCGCGGCTGCAGTAATGCAGCCGGCATGGTAAACCCCACCGGGAGCAAAACCAAATAGGGATGGCGCGAGCGTTTTCGCTCAGGCTTGTTTCCGAGCCGCTATCCGGGTTGGTTGCTTGAGATGTCCGGCAACGGACATTCTAGATGAATGATCATACAGCTGCTTTGCAGTGGACAGAACCCGGCTTACAGGCCAACTGGCATTTATCATATTTTGACAGCGACCGCATTGCAGCTTGGCTAAAATTCCAGTGGTTTCAATATTAAATTTCAGGCTTAATAATGTGTTCTTACCGGAGCGGGAAAACGGCCCGATGCGGTTTTTATACAGCCCTTTGCGCATGGAAAAATCACAATAAATCCGCCAGAAGTAAAGGCTATGTTAACAGGTGGTTCGCTATAAATCTCAGCGGTAAGGTTTGGTTAAATATAAAGCTGTAGGCGGCTTGGAATATTTAACCATGAGGTTACTCTGTTTTGTTTTCTTCGATGCCGAAGAAGTGTTGTGGTCTAGGAGTGAGGAATGCGCGGGCGGGTCAGGGATGTGGTGCATAAGTTACGGTGGCAATCGTGACCGGGAAATATGCCGCTAAACCTGCTGGCGCTGGACATGTTCCTGTTATGCTGCAGCAAGTTCTTGAAGTTTTAAATCCCCGCGATAATGGAATTTATGTTGATGGAACCTTCGGCGGCGGCGGATATTCCCGTGCGCTGCTAGAAGCTGCTGATTGCCATGTGGTTGCTATAGACCGCGATCCCGAGGCAATTGAACGCGGTCAG
>JAJFHR010000419.1 GCA_021775515.1 Hyphomicrobiales bacterium
ACTGATTCGATCCAAGGGTATCGGGATTTATTTTGTTACACAAAATCCTCTTGATATCCCGGATCCGGTATTGGCCCAATTGGGAAACCGGGTGCAACATGCTCTGCGTGCGTTCACACCACGCGACCAAAAGGCGGTAAAAGCAGCTGCAGAGACGTTTCGCCCCAACAAGGAGTTTAATGTCAATCGGGTGATCATGGAACTTGGTGTTGGCGAAGCACTTGTCTCAACCTTGGAAAAAAAAGGTGTACCCTCAGTTGTCCAGCGGACATTAATACGGCCGCCGTCTTCGCGTCTTGGGCCAATAACGCCAAAAGAACGTAAAAAGATAATTGCCAATAGTCCCGTCAATGGCGTTTATGATGAAGCTATCGATCGCAAGTCTGCCTTTGAGGTTTTGGCTAAGCGCGCAGAAGCAAAAGCTGAGGCGGAAGAGCAACAGCGCGAACGCGAAACTAAATCCAAAACGGCTAAACGCGGTAGCTTCACAGTTCCCAAAATCAATAGCCGACGCCGGGCACCTGCGCGCAGGTCTAATCGTCAATCGACCGGTGAGGCTGTTGTTAAATCGGTTCTCAGGTCAATGGGAACGCAATTGGGCCGAGCACTGGTTAGAGGGCTGTTAGGTACAATAAAAAAAGGTTTCTAACGCATTGATTTTTAATCAAATAAAGTCGATGAAGAGAGTTCATGCAGATAATTAGAAAAACCGCGAAAACCTCGCAGTAATTTGATGAAAAAATGAGTAAAATCAACAGGGTACTAAATCACATTGATTCAAACTTGGAAAACAGCCTAGATCGGCTGTCAAAGCTCATTTCTATACCCAGTGTTTCGACCGATCCAGCCTATGCCAACGACTGCAATTTGGCTGCAAGCTGGCTTGCAGAGCAACTCAATGAAATCGGCTTTAATGCCTCGGTCCGCCCAACTGAGGGCCATCCTATGGTGGTTGCCCATTATCGACCCGCAGGCTCGATTGACGGCAAACCGCATGTTTTGTTTTACGGCCACTATGATGTTCAACCGGCTGATCCAGTCGAGTTGTGGGATACGCCGCCTTTTGTAGCGACGAGAAAAACTGGAGAAAACGGGCGCGAGCAGATCGTTGCCCGCGGGGCCTGTGATGACAAAGGACAGTTAATGACCTTTGTTGAAGCCTGCCGGGCGTTAATGGCGGTTGAGGATAGCCTGCCTGTGCCGATCTCCGTTCTGTTCGAGGGTGAAGAAGAGTGTGGCAGCCCGTCATTGGCAAAATTTCTGGAGGAAAACGCTGAGGAATTAAAGGCTGATCATGTGCTGGTCTGCGATACTGGCATGTGGAATCAAGATACACCCGCCATCAACACCCGGCTGCGAGGTCTGGTGTATGAGGAAATAATTATCACCGGACCTGAAATGGATCTTCATTCCGGCTCTTACGGTGGGGCCGCCCGCAATCCCGTGCGTGTCCTGGCAAAGGCGATCGCTGGTCTTCATGACGACGCCGGACGCATTATGATTCCCGGGTTTTACGATGGTGTCGAGGAATTGCCGCGGGAATTGCGTGAACAATGGGAAGCGTTGGATTTTGACGAGGAAAAATTTCTAGGCGAAATTGGACTAAAACATGCCGCCGGTGAAGAAGGCCGCTCGGTACTTGAGCAAGTCTGGGCGCGGCCGACCTGCGATGTCAACGGCATTATTAGCGGTTATACCGGCGAAGGTTCGAAAACAGTAATCCCTTCCAAGGCTTCAGCAAAAATCTCCTTCCGATTGGTCGGAAAGCAGGACCCTGATAAAATCAGTGCGGCCTTTCGAGATTTTATGACCGCGCAGGTGCCCGACGATTGCAGGGTTGAGTTTCTCAGTTATTCCAGCGATCCCGCAATCGAAATGCCGGCTGGAAACCGCATCACTCCGATCGCGGCGCAAGCATTGGAAGAAGAGTTTGATAACCCCGCCGTCCTGATGGGCTGTGGCGGGTCTATCCCCATTGTAGGCAGTTTTAAAACGGAATTAGGTATGGACAGCTTGCTGGTAGGGTTTGGCTTAATTAATGATCGTATTCATAGTCCCAATGAGAAATACGAAGTTAACAGTTTCCATAAGGGGATGAGAAGCTGGGCCCGTATTTTGGTCGCATTGGCTGAGTAAAATTTACAGACTAGGGGCAAATTGAAAAAATTAGGGGAAAAGGGAGTAAATACCTATGCGCCTGACAATCGCGCTCTTGTTATTAGTTTTGAACATTCAAGGTGTTTGGGCTGAGGTCAGAACACCTTATCCCGGAACCAGGATCATTGAGACCGGGCAACCTTTCGCCAGTTATTTGGTCAAACTAAAAAAGGCTATTCGTGGCAACAAAATGGGAATTGTCGGTGAGGCCTGTGCGACTTGTGGCGCCAAGAATATCGGCGTTAACATACCGGGCAACCGGGTGGTGATGATCTTTAATCCATTTTTTGCGGTTCGCATGTTGAAAGCCAGTGAGGCAGCAGGGATTGAAGCCCCGCTGCGCCTGTACGTTACAGAAAGTGCCGATAATACCGCCAGACTGACATACCGCCGGCCGAGTGCCGTATTTAGCGTCTACAAAGTAGAAGCGCTGGATGAAATGGCAAAGGAACTCGACGGGATCTTAGAGACGATTGTCGCCCAGGCAGCTAAATAACAGCTTCGCGGGCGACTATCAGATGTGGGCTGTTCGCTTTGTTCTGTTTGTCTTTTTCAGTCAGTAACTGTGACAGGTAAGATGCGCGTTTTTTCACAAACCCGCGCAGCAGGTCCGTATATTCAACCGAGACCGCATTTTGTACCGACGGCCGATTGGCGAGTGCCCGGCGCCAGGCTGAAATTTTTGACCTGCCTGTCAAGATGTCGAAATCGCCGATTTGATCGAAAAGATCAAAGTAACGGAAAATCGGGCCAAATGTGGCATCAACCAGGCTGAAATTTTCCCCGGAAAAATAGGGGCCCTCGGTAAGCTCGGTTTCAACCCAGGCAAATTTCCGCTCTAATTCTTCTGCCTTGTCAGCAAAAGATGCACGATCAGCGGCTGAATATAACCCCGCAATCGAATTTAGAATACTGGAGCCAAATTCGATCATGCCGCGATGTTTTGCCCGCTCAAGAGCTGATGTTGGGTGAAGCGGGTTATCGCTTATGTCTTCAATGTATTCCAAGATCACGGCGGATTCGAAAATCACATCCTCACCAACCTTGAGCAGGGGTACCTTGCCCAAGGGGGAGATTTTCAAAAACCAGTCCGGTTTATTGGATAAAT
>JAJFHR010000420.1 GCA_021775515.1 Hyphomicrobiales bacterium
TGGCTTGCCTGAACCTGGAAAGCGTCTGTTGCGCCGATTTTGCCAGCGGCTGCGGCCAGCCAGTCGAAAGACACCTGACTGCGGCCCGAATGCAAATCGAGATAGCCTTGCGCCAGTTTGGTCAGCTTGCCAAAACCACCGGCAATGGTTAGTCGCGGAACCGGGTGCTTACGCAGATATTTGAGCATTCCACCGGCAAAATCACCCATATCAAGCAGGGCCAGGTCGGGCAGGTTATAGAGTTTCTTCACGGCAGCTTCCGAGGTTGAGCCAGTTGATGCGGCAACATGGTCAAAACCGTTGGCGCGGGCAACATCAATGCCGCTATGAATGGAGTGTATCCAGGCCGAACAGGAAAACGGGTGCACGATGCCGGTGGTGCCGAGTATCGATAATCCGCCGATTATGCCCAGCCGCGGGTTCCACGTCCGCTGGGCTAGCTTTTCGCCGGAAGGAATTGAAATCTCAATTTCCACGTCGGCTGCCACTTTGTGACTTTGAGCGAGATCTTCAATAACCTCGCTCATCATGCGGCGCGGCACGGGATTTATCGCCGGTTCGCCCGGATTTATCGGCAGTCCGGCCTTGGTTATCGTGCCAACACCTTTACCGGCCTTGAAGATTATGCCGGTTCCAGGAGCGCCAAAACGGACAGATGAGATAATCAAGGCATTATGGGTGACATCGGGATCGTCTCCGGCATCCTTGATAATTCCCGCTCGGGCTGAATTTGCATCGGTTTCTTCCATAGCCAGAACAAATGCGGGTGTTTGGCCCTTGGGAAGGGTGATTGAGACCGGATCGGGAAACTCGCCGGTAAGCAGGGCGGTGAAGGCGGCGCGCGTTGCAGCGGTTGCACAGGCCCCCGTTGTCCATCCCTCGCGCAGTTTTCCTTGTGGTTTTCGGCTCATGAGGTTTGTTATAGAGCATGCATGTGGTTGAGAGCCAGCCCGGAAAGCTGCATATTAATGCGTCTCAACGCTGGCATTACCAAGGTCAGCTCGTGTAGTGTGCGCCGTGATATGATAGATCCCTTTGACAATATGCCGCCGTTTGAGCCCGGCTGGGTTTGGCTTGCTGGCGCAGGGCCGGGAAACCCGGGCCTGGTTACGCTTCTTGGCCTCCATGCGCTGCGTCAGGCAGACGTGGTCATCCACGATGCCCTGGTCAATCCGGAAATCCTGAAATTCGCCAACGATAATGCCCGAATTGAATATGCCGGAAAACGCGGCGGCAAACCCTCGCCCAAACAACGCGATATATCCCTCAGGCTTATAGAGCTTGCCCGCGAAAACAAACGGGTGCTGCGGCTCAAGGGTGGCGATCCTTTTGTTTTTGGCCGTGGCGGGGAAGAAGCCCTCAGCCTGGTTGAAAAAAATATTCCATTTCGCATTGTCCCGGGAATTTCAGCCGGTATCGGCGGGCTGGCATATGCCGGAATTCCGGTAACGCACCGTGATACAAATCAGACGGTAACCTTTATCACCGGCCATGATGCTTCGGGTCTGGTGCCGCACGCGGTGGATTGGAAACAAATCGCTCAAGGATCACAAGTCCTGGTTATTTATATGGCCTTAAAACATGCTGGCCAAATCAGTCAAAATCTGTTGGAGGGAGGACGCTCGCCGGATGAGCCGGTGGCGGTGGTATCGGATGCCAGTCTGGCGGGCCAAAAGGTTGTTGAAACTACCTTGGCTTCATTGCCTGCGGCTATCGAGCAAAGCGGCATAGCGCCACCGGCTATCGTTGTTGTTGGTGAGGTGGTCCGCTTCAGGGCGGCTCTTGACTGGCTGGACAGGGCGCGGAAAGCCGCAGAGCAATATAAAGACGGTGACTAATCATGATGGCCGCCCCCTTTAAACCGGGCAATGCCCGCGGCCTGTTGATTGCCGCACCGGCCTCGGGCAGCGGTAAAACCACGCTTACCCTTGGCCTGATCAGGGCATTGAAACTGGCCGGGCACAAAGTTGCCGCAGCCAAGGCAGGCCCTGATTATATTGACCCTAAGTTTCATCTAGCTGCTGGTGGCGCTAATTGCGTAAATCTCGATCCCTGGGCGATGCGCCGCGAAACCTTAATGTCTCTCTCTTGCGACGCTGTCAGCGGTAGTGACCTGTTCATCGTTGAAGCAATGATGGGGTTATTTGATGGTGCTCGGGATGGGACCGGCAGCAGTGCTGATTTGGCAGAAATGTTTGGCCTGCCGGTTATCCTGGTGGTTGACGCAAAATCCCAATCTCACTCAATTGCCGCCCTAGTTCGGGGATTTTCCACCCACCGTAAAAACTGTGAAATTGCCGGGATCATACTCAATCGTGTTGGCAGTCCAGCCCACGAAAAAATGCTTGGCGATGCCCTCAAGCCTTTGAATATCCCCGTTGTCGGCTTCCTGCCGAATGAAAAATCTCTCAGTTTGCCATCGCGTCATCTTGGTCTGGTTCAGGCGGAAGAGCATAAAAATCTTGAAGAATTTATCGGAGAAGTTGCCCACTGTGTCAGCCGGCATCTTGACCTTGAGCTTTTAGCGGATTTGGCTCGACCGTTGAAACTGGATGAGGGGTCTGCCGCCGCGAATAAACTCCCGCCACTTGGTCAACGCATGGCGATTGCCTGTGATCAAGCCTTTGCCTTCATTTATCCGCATTTTTTACAGAACTGGCGTGGGGCGGGAGCCGAGTTAACTTTCTTTTCCCCACTGGAAAACGAAGTGCCCGCACAGAATAGCGATGCCATTTTCCTGCCCGGTGGATATCCCGAGCTGCACGCAGGTAAATTGTCGGCCAATGTGAATTTTCTCGACGGGTTGCGGCAGGCGGCTGATACCGGTGTTTTGATCTATGGCGAATGTGGTGGTTATATGACGCTGGGCGAGGCGTTGACCGACGAACATGGCCAAGATTTCCCCATGGCCGGGTTGCTGCCGGTTCATACCAGCTTCGCCGACCGCAAGCTGAGCTTGGGATATCGGCGGCTAAGCCCGTGTGTTGCAAATGGTCTTTGGAAACAAAGCTTAAACGCGCATGAATTCCACTATGCCAGTGTTGTTACAGGAGGTCGTGATCAACCGTTATTCGAGGCGATGAATGCCGTTGGGCAAACTGTTGGGCCCATGGGCCACAGGAGCGGGTCTGTGATGGGATCATTTGCCCATATCATCGATTATGGTGATGGCTGATCATGAGCGTGAGCTTTCATTTCATAACCTTGCTCGTGGCCCTGTTGCTTGATGCAATCATGGGAGATCCCGACTGGCTGTGGCGCAAATTGCCTCATCCAGTCGTGGTAATGGGGAAGCTTATCGACTGGCTCGACCAAGGCTTCAACAAATCGACGCAGAGCCGAAATGAGCGGCAAAAAAAGGGGCTGTTGGCGCTGCTTTTTCTGGTTAGTCTCGCTGCATTTACCGGAGTAGTTCTTCAGTGGCTGGTTAATTCCTTGGCTTTTACCTGGGTATTTGAAGCTATTGTTGTTGCCATATTTCTGTCGGCCAGAAGTCTCTATGATCATGTGGCCAGGGTTGCCGGGAGCCTGGAGACTTCGGGTTTGCCCCAGGCCAGAATTGCTGTTTCGCAAATCGTTGGGCGCGATCCCAAAATGCTTGATCGATCCGGTGTTTGCCGGGCGGCAATTGAAAGCCTTGCGGAAAACTTCTCTGATGGGGTTGTTGCCCCGGTTGTGTGGTATCTGGTTGCCGGACTGCCCGGTCTGATGGTTTACAAGGCTGTGAATACCGCCGATTCGATGATTGGTCATAAAACCGGCCGTCACCGCGATTTTGGCCGAGCTGCTGCTCGCCTTGACGATTTTCTCAATCTTCCGGCCTCGAGACTGACTGCTCTTTTATGTGTTTTGGGGGCTGGCGTGCACAACGGCGCTGCTTCCAGCCTAAGGGCGGTAAGCGTGATCAGGCGCGATGCCGGTAAACACCGCTCACCCAATGCCGGATGGCCAGAAGCTGCGATGGCTGGAGCGCTTAACATTGCCTTATCGGGCCCGCGTTCCTATCACGGAAAACCGAGCAATGATGAGTGGGTTAATGAAGCCGGGCGCCGGCATCTTACGCAAGGTGATATACGTGCGGGCCTGTCCATTTATACCGCTAGTCTGTTGATTTTTGCAGGCTTGGTGGGTGTATTGGCGATTGTTTTTTAAACGGGCTCAGCGCCGATGAAGAATTCGCGCTTCGGTATCACGGTCCTGCCAGCCCTGGCGTATAAGTTCGGGTATGGAATGATCGCTTTTGGGATATCCGACACACAAGTAGCCGATTAATTCCCAGTCCTTGGAAACGTTTAATACGTCGCGAACTTCCTCCGGATCGATGATAGATACCCAGCCAACGCCGATACCGCGTGCGCGGGCTGCCAGCCACAAGGTATGAACCGCCAAAACGGTTGAATAATGCAGAGTTTCCGGCATGGTTTTTCGGCCGAGGCCTGAACCTGATTGAGTTGAGGTATCGACAAAAACCGCGAGGTGAACCGGAGCCTGCTTAAGCCCGTCAAGTTTGAGAGAGGCATAAAGTTTGGCTTTTTCGCCGTGGTAGTCATCGAGAGCTTCGCGATTGCAGGCTGTAAATATCTCCCGTATTTTTGCCCGCCGCCTTTTATCCTCGACGCTAACAAACCGCCACGGCTGGCTGTTGCCAACGGAAGGTGCAAGCGAGGCTGCATCAAGCAATTCATCAATCAACTGTTGGGAAACCGGCTGGCTGCGAAAATGCCTGACATCACGCCGCCAGACAAACAGATCATCAAGCTTGGCGCAAAATTCATCATCAAACTCCGGGGCAATTTCTGCCTGATTTTCATTTAAAGGTTTATCGGGTACAGACATGGGGTTTGCCACAATTTTCTAATGCCGCTTTGATTGTAGTGAGAAAATCAAGGCAGGTATATCTCTCATATTGCTGAAAGATCAAGTCAGGCGGGCAATTGTCTAAAAACGGTCGATGCTAAAGGGGGATAAATCGACGTTCGGTTTTTCGCCTTGAATCAGACCAGCGATTAACCGCCCGGTTTTTGGTCCGGTGGTCAGGCCAATATGATGGTGGCCAAAAGCGAAAAATACATTGGCAAAATGCGGCGATGGCCCAATCACCGGCAGACTGTCGGGCAGGGCAGGCCTATGGCCCATCCATTGGGTGTAATCTTTCGTTCGCACATTGGGGAACAGAATTTTTGCATGTTTAAGCAAGGTCTCAGCGCGTGCATAATTGGGTGTTGCCTCCAGGCCACCAAATTCAACCAAGCCCGCCAGCCGCAGTCCCATTGACATGGGGGTGGCGATAAACTTTCCGAATGTCGCCATTACCGGTGCTTTTGGCATGAGCCCGGGATCGGTCAAAGTGATGTGGTATCCGCGTTCGGTTTCCAGCGGTACTTTGCTGCCAAGTTTTCGGGCAAGTTTGGCCGACCACGCGCCCGCGGCTATGACCAAACGGTCGAATTTCACGCTATTACCTGCCATGATCAATCGCTCGGGTCGGTTGTTTTCGATAGCGATATCGATAACCTCGGCCTTTATAATTTTACCACCGGCGGCTTCAAATCCCCGCGCCAGATGTTTGGTTAGTGCCAAGGGGTCGAGCACGTAGCCGTAATCTTGAAGTAATATGCCAAATTTGAATTTGGGTGACAGTTCCGGGTCAAAACTTGCCAACTCCGATGCTTCGATGATTTTTGACCGGGCCCCATGTTTGCGTCGAATTTTCCAGGCATAATCATCGCTTTTATAACTTGCCTCGTTTTCATACAGGCTGAGAGTGGGTTCAGCTTTTATCAACTTTTCAGCACCGGCAGGCTTGGCCAGGCTTAGATGCTCTTCAACCGAGCCGATCGTAAGATCCGCGAGCGCGTCGGAAATGCGGGTGACGTTAGCGTGAGAACTATTGCGTAAATATTGCCAAAACCACGGGAGCATGCGGGCGGTATGAGGCCAGCGAAGGGACAGCGGGCCCATGGGATCAAACAACATTCCCGGAAGTTTCTTCAATATGCCGGGAGTTACCACGGGGATCATGCCGTGACTGGCCAGAATTCCAGCGTTGCCCAAAGAGGTGGCCTCGCCGGGGCCAAGGCGATCAATCAGGATTACTTTAAAACCTGCGTGTTGAAGGTGCAGGGCGCAGGAGATGCCGACGATACCTGCACCGATCACAGCAACAGTAGCGGAAATTTCCGATCTTGCCGCTGTGTCAGTGATGGAACACATCTTTCGAGTGCAGAGCGGCTATTCAGCCACTGTGTCGCGGAGAATATCGATCATTTCATCAATATTTTCGCGAGTTGCAATAAACTGCGGCGCAAGAATACCGCAATCGCCGGTAAACTTCACATGCATGCCGTTCCAGAATAATTTCTTCTGCATCTGAGTGCCGCCTGTACCCGGGGCTCCCCTGGGAGCGAGATCAACAGCAGCCATCAGGCCGTATCCTCTGATCCCAACAATATTGTCAAGGCTTTCCAGTTCAAATACCTTGTCGAGGAAATAGTCCGACAGTTCAGCCGCTTTATCAAACAGGCCCTCATTCTGGTAAATATCCTGAGTGGCAATTCCGGCGGCACAGGCAGCCGGATGACCCGAATAAGTGTAGCCATGGAAAAACTCGATGGCGCTTTCGGGAGAGGCTTCGGTTACCGTTTCATAGATTGCATCCTTCACCGCCACTGCTCCCATCGGCTGGCAACCATTGGTCAAGGCCTTGGCCAGGGTCATAATATCCGGTGTTACGCCAAAAGCCTGAGAGGCAAATGGTGTTCCCAGACGGCCAAATCCGGTGATGACTTCATCTAAAACCAGGAGAATTCCATGAGCGTCGCAGATTTCACGCAAACGCTCCAGATATCCCTTCGGTGGCACCAGACAGCCGGTTGATCCGGCAATTGGTTCAACAAAACATGCAGCAATTGTGCTGCCGCCATAGGTTTGGGCAAAACGTTCAAGATCATCAGCAAGTTCCACGCCATTTTCTGGCTGGCCGCGGACATAAGGCTCGTCGCTGGTCCAGGTGTGGCGCAGACATACAACATTTGGCATGACACCGGAGAATGTTTCGCGGTTCTTCACCATCCCCGATAGCGAGACCCCGCCAATGTTGACACCATGGTAAGCGCGTTCACGCGATACAAACCGGGTACGCTGGCCTTCTCCGCGGGCGCGGTGATAGGCCATGGCGATTTTGAGGGCTGTATCTATAGATTCCGAGCCGGAATTGGTGAAAAACACATGATTTATGCCATCTGGCGTAATCTTCGCGATCTTACGGGCGAGTTCAAACGAGCCAGGATGGGCCATCTGGAAGGGCGGGGCATAATCATTGCTGAGCAACTGAGCATGAACCGCATCGGCTATCTCGGTGCGGCCATGGCCTGCAGGCACGCAGAAAAGTCCAGATGAACCATCTAGTATTTTACCACCGCGATGGTCCCATAGATGAACACCAGAGCTTTTGACCACTAAACGAGGATCACTCTTAAATTCACGATTCGCCGTAAACGGCATCCATTGTTCTTCCAACGAATTGGGAAATGACAGATCATCCATCAAAATCTCTCCTCCATGCGAAAACTGCATGGTTGTTGCTATTATCACCGTCCACCGGTGAAAATGGGAAATAAAATTAGATCAAAGTCTAGTCAACATCATAGGCTTGCCATTTGAACTCTTCAATCTTGAATGCTAGTATTGTGGGGCCAGTTACATCTATTTGTTAAGGCCAGGAGATGCGCGATTCACTGTTCCAGCTTAGTCGGCCAGGCCGTATCAATCTGCAAACCGAAATTCGGCAGGTATTGGTATCGGCTATTTTGACTGGCCATCTTCCAGCCGGGGAACGTGTCCCCTCGAGCCGGAAAATGGCAAAAAATTTGGGTGTATCGCGCAACACGGTTGTTCTGGCCTATCAAAGCTTGCTGGATGACGGCTACCTTGAGGCACGCGAACGAAGCGGCTATTATGTAAACGGCAAAATTCTTGAAGGCCGCATTGCCGTAACTGCGCCTGAAGCCGATCGACAATTAGAGCCAGGTCCCTCAATTGACTGGCCCAAACGTTTCCGGGTGCAGCCGAGTGAACAGGAAAACATCTCCAAGCCGCGGGACTGGCGCACCTACCCTTATCCTTTCATCTATGGCCAGGTAGATCCCAAATTATTTCCGATTGCTGAATGGCGTGATTGCTCGCGACAGGTGTTAGGCAAGAGGTGGCTTGATGTTTCGACCGCTGATGCCCATGGCAGTGACGATGAAATGCTGATCGAACAAATTAGAACCCACATTCTGCCACGGCGGGGCATCTTGGCCGATCAGGATGAAATTCTAGTTACTCTCGGCGCTCAAAATGCGCTTTACCTGTTGGCTAGTCTTCTGGTGACGCCCGATACAACAGTTGGATTTGAAGAACCCGGATATCCTGATGCCCGTAATATTTTTCTGCTCAAGACTGATCGGATGGAATACCTCGACGTGGATGAACACGGCATGGTCATTGGGCCCAATGTTAAATTCTGCGATATCATTTTCACAACCCCCAGCCATCAGGCGCCAACCACCATAACAATGTCACCGGAGCGCCGGCAGGAATTGCTTGATGCTGCCGACAGGTATGATTCCCTGATAATTGAAGATGATTATGAATTCGAAACAAATTTCTCTTCCATACCTTGTCCGGCTCTAAAATCCCAGGACCGCAGCGGGCGGGTAATCTATGTCGGCAGTTTGTCGAAAACGCTTTTTCCGGGGCTCAGGCTTGGCTATCTGGTCGGTCCGAAGAGACTTATCCAAGAAGCCCGGCAACTGCGCCGCCTGATGGTTAGGCATCCACCCAACAACAATCAACGCACTACGGCATTGTTTTTATCTCTGGGACATCATGATGCGCTTATCCATCGATTGCATCGCACCTATCGCTCGCGCTGGGAAGAAATGGGAAGAATGCTGTCGCGGTATTTACCTAATACGACAAGAATTCCAAGTTTTGGCGGCTCAAGTTTCTGGGTGCAGGGGCCTGAGGGCCTTAATGCGGATGATTTCAGTAAGGAAGCCTTAAAGAAGGGCATTTTGATAGAGCCTGGGGCGGTATATTTTGCCAAAAGGCCGGTTCCGCAAAACTATTTCCGCCTGGGCATTTCATCAATCGAGGTCGATAAGATTTCGCCTGGTATTAAATTGCTGGCTGAAACCGCTGATCAATGGATGCATAACCACACCGGGGCAGATTAACGCGGGGATTTTGTCCGGTGAGAGCCAATTGTTTGATTGTCTTTATCTGCCTGGCCAGAGCGGATTTCAGCAATGACGGCATCGCGATCTTTTTCAATTCTTTTTAGCACATCTCTGCGGGCAAAGGTTCGGAGGTCGTATTTACCGCTCCACTGGATTATCTCGAGAATAATCGGAGCAAGGTCGCAGCCCTTTTCGGTAAGGGAATAAAGAAAGCTCCGGCGATTTTCCGGGTCGCGAGATTTTTTGATGATGCCCTCGGTCTCCAGGTGTTTCAGCCGGTCAGCGAGGATGTTCGTCGCTATTGCCTCATCAGCGTCGAGAAACTCCCGATAGGTTTTTTTATGCTTGAGCATCAGATCCCTGATAATCAGCAAACTCCATCTATCTCCGAACGTATCCAGGCCGAAGGCAATCGGACATCCAGTTTGGCGTTTTTTGGCTGGGCTGACCATATTAGTTCCCGTGAAATTTCCCAGGGCGGGAAAAAATATTATCAAAATAACTTGCAAAAAGCAAGTTGTGTCTTTACATTAGTTCACTTGCAAAAAACAAGTAAAAAATTACCTGTTTTGTTGTTAATTTTAGGGCAGATGCATGGAGCCAAAGACAGCTATCTGTAGCCGCATGCCAACATCAACCGTCAATGGAGTAAATTATGCCACTTGTCCGCATTTCCCACACCGAAGGTAAACCAGGCGGGTTTGCGTCGGCCTTGTCGCAAGGTGTTCACCGCGCCATGGTTGAAACGTTCAACGTTCCGGCCGATGACTTTTTTCAGGTTGTCACCGAACATACCGCTAAGGCGGGGCTAGCCGGTCCAGAAACTTTTTTGGGAATAGAACACACAGCGGATATGGTTTTTGTCCAAATTACCTGCGCTGAAGGCCGTAGCGTCGAACAAAAGAAAGCACTTTATGTCGCCATCGCCGATAATCTTGCCAATGATGCCGGCTTGCGCCGTGAAGACGTATTCATCAATCTTGTTGAGACCGCGCGGGAAAACTGGTCGTTTGGGAACGGCGAAGCACCGTTTGCCTGAAATGAAAGAAACG
The DNA here is from genome assembly GCA_021775515.1 of Hyphomicrobiales bacterium. Classification (GTDB taxonomy): domain Bacteria; phylum Pseudomonadota; class Alphaproteobacteria; order Rhizobiales; family JAJFHR01; genus JAJFHR01. The sequence continues at coordinate 10,277 of JAJFHR010000420.1, forward strand.
CTGTGGGTACGATAACCAACTGGGAAAAAACTCCAGAGGTTGAAACAGCGAGAGAGATTGACCTTGCGTCTGGCTCTGGCCTGCAAGCGGCGATCGGCCTGACCCTTGGGCTGAAAAAACAGGCGTGCGAATTCTGTAGAGTCTCAAGCCGCGCCGTTATTGTGGTGCCGGATATTTTTGCGGCCTGCGAGCGATTGGCTCTGGAGGGAATAACTCCCTTGTCCGGGCCGCGCGCAAAATCTCAAACGTTCGATGCGCCCGGCAACCACGACGTTGCGGCGGTTTTCGAAGATCCGGACGGTAATCGCGTCGAACTCATTGAGCATATCAGGTTGGCACATCGGGCGGGAATTTACCTTTAAAGTTCACGGGCAGGACCGGGTTTGTTTTGTATCAGATAACCAACAAACCCGGCCATCGACAGTGCCGTGCCTATGAACCTTTACAGATTTCTCCGCTGTAACGGACGAGGACTTTCATATCGTCGGGATCACGAAGATCCGCCAATCCATAGCTTTTGAATTGGCCGGCGTAGCCTTTGAGTGTACCGCGGGTGACATCTTTTTTAATGATATAGGTGATCTCGACCATGTAACGACCAGGTTTGCCTGGTATTGCGGTCAAAACTCCGCGGTCCTTAGTGTATATATGGCCACCATCGTCTTTGCCGAAGTAGTGTTCCATTTCCATCACCAAGCCAGTCGCTGTGGTTTTTTGAGCAGTTATCTTTCCAGCCGCGGTATTTACGCTGCCGGTCAAGGTTGCGGAAATGATGACGGGTTTGCCTTTTCCCTCGGAAAACAGGTTAGCAATTGCGACGCCGCCCATGGGTAGACATTGTTTGTTTTGTGCTGCCTGGGCCAATGTGCCGGAAGTTAATAGTGCGATGCCGATGGTTGCGCTCGCCAGTAGATTTTTCATTTTTTTCTCCGTTGATTTTTCGATTTTCATGGGCCTAGCCTTGCGAAATTGCATCGCCGATTTCTTGGTTGGTCATTGCCTCGCCGTTAAGATTCCAAGTGCCATCTACGGTGTGAGTGACATTGGAAAAAATGTGGTGACGCGGCTGTTTTCCGCCAGACAGTTCGACGATGATGTCGGTCGCTTCCTTGAATAGATCTCGTTGAATTTCGCGGTCGGTGAAGGCAAAACTTGGGGTTTTGAACTCAATCCAGACACCGTCAAACGCCTCGCCGCCGGAAAAACTGTGGCCTTTGGGCAGCACGTGAACATGAGCGGTAACATTCGGTGTCATTACTTTGTTGCCGGAAAGACCATGGCATTTAAGAAAGGCATCGGTGATACGTTTGATGGCTTCTTTTTCTGAGCCTTGAGGCAAAACCCCTTCAGTGAGTGACAATGTGAGTGGCATTTTTGTGCTCCTGTTAAAGATTATATAACGTACGTTATATTAAGATAATTTGACATATAAAATAACGAACGTTATATTGTCAATAGAAATATAGTGACCGTTATTTGAAGGAGCAAAAAACTGTCGCGCAAACAGCAGAAAAAAGAAGAAACCCGGCGGCGAATGCTCGTCGCCGCTGGCAGGAGCTTTCGCTCGCATGGATTTGCTGGCATTGGTGTTGACGGTATAGCCGAGGCGGCCGGGGTTACGTCTGGTGCTTTTTACGCCCATTTTGGCTCCAAGAACAAAGCCTTCAGTGCCGCTCTCGAAGCCGGCCTGGATGAAGTAATCGAAGCCATTCCTAAGATGCAGCGCGAAGCAGGTGCCTGGTGGGTCGAAGCCTTTGCAGATTATTATTTGGGCCGAGCCCATCGTGCAGATTTATCCGGCGGGTGTGCGATGACGACGCTGTCGCCGGAAGTTGTGCGTAGTGCGCCAGAAATGCATGCGGCTTACGAAGCCAGGATGAAAAAAATTGCTGGCCTTATCAGCGCTGGACTTGAAGGTGGATCCACAGCGCAACGAAATGCCCGGGCGTGGGCTATGCTCGGAGTTTTAATCGGCGGACTTACAATCACACGAGCG
>JAJFHR010000043.1 GCA_021775515.1 Hyphomicrobiales bacterium
CGTCTCCGCTCTTCCGCCGGCGCCCCCTAGCTGACGTGTGTTATTACTTTGCTGATGTCTTTTGTTCAAAATCGGCTGCCGCCGTTTCCCAGTGGGCCATTTGTTTCAGCGCTTTTTATCATCATTTTGATCGCTGGGTTAAGCATCTAGTGGTCCGTTGCTCCAAATGAAACCCTGCGGCGGTTACCCCGCGTCAGTTTATTATTATTGTGGGGGGTGCTCGCACTCGGCGCCATCCGCCTGGCAACACCCAGAATAGCCCGGCTGACGATGACCTTCACTGCTATCGCCTTTACTGTTGCACTGACTGTAACCGCAATCGAAATATATTTTGATTTTGCTATATACCGTCAGATAACGGCTGTACTATCGCGGACCGGGGCCGCAACCGCCATAAACGGCAATATTCTAAATCAGCCCGCCACCCTCATCGCCCTTTACCTTTGGCCGGTCAGTCTGGCCCTGTGGTTGAGGCGGTACCGGTCGTCTTCCGTGCTGCTGATTGCAATCGCTGTGGCAATCTTTTTACCATCAGAGGCACAAAGCGTTAGCTTGGCTCTCATATTGGGTATCCTCGCGGCCATCTTTGCTACTGCATTTCCGCACGCTTCGAAAATTACATTATCGCTACTCATTGTTGTCGGGATGGCATTAATGCCGGTAATCCCGCAAGTTCTGCAATCTGTATTCGAGGGTCGCGAAGAATTGATTGCAACTTCAGCCCTTCATCGATTGGAAATTTGGAACTATGTTGTAAGCAAGATTTTTTCTGAACCTGCTTTAGGTTATGGATTGGAGGCCTCTCGCATCTTGGGCGAAGGAACCCGCAGTGCCATAGCGCCGTCGTCCACCCTGTTGCCCTTGCACCCTCATAATGGTTTTTTGCAAATTTGGCTGGAACTCGGCCTTTCAGGATATTTAGCCCTTGGCTTGTTGTGTTTATGGCTGGTTCATAAGGTTACCCAGCAAAAAGGAGCGAAAATGGTCTTTTCCACCGGGCTGCTGGTCAGTGGCCTATCTCTTTTCTCGACCGCCTTTGGCATGTGGCAGAGTTGGTTGATAGCGCTCGAGTTTGCTTCTGCGGGAGCCCTGCTCCTGACTTTGAAACTTGAGGCAAAACCGTCTGCCACGGGTCATTAAATTGGCAGCACCAACGCCCGCCCAGGTATTGTATTTCAGTTCCGGCAAATTATAGCTTATCTACCACAGTCGTGCTGGCGCATTCTTGATTGGAATTAAACCATTATATACAACTTGCCGGTTGAAAGCATTTACACAATCTGCCAGTATCCGCATTAACCTAAGGGAGAAAAACAGCGGGGTTCGACGGTGGTATTTGTTGACTTTACCATCTGATTAATCTGAAATCCGAACATCCAGCCATATACAAAAAGTTGGTTACACTGCCACGTGGGTCGGCATTTTGCTTCGCCAGCTGGCAAAAAATAACAAATACTGTCCACGTATCACTATGGTCAGCCCAGGGAGGAAAATCTATGACCACTAAAATGAAAACATTGCCATTTGCGGTGCTCAGCGCCAGTGCTTTGGCCTTGGCACTTGCAGCGCCTGCATATGCGAAGGTTGAAGGAGACACTATCACGCTCGGTTCAGCGATTTCATTCACCGGCAAATATTCTACCAACGGAATCCATGCAAAAAACGGTTATGACCTGGCAGTCAAACAGATCAATGCTGCCGGCGGCGTAAAAGTTGGTGGCAAAAGCTATAAGCTCAAAATCGTTTATTATGACGATGAATCAACCCCGGCACGTACCGGCCAGTTGCTTGAACGCCTGATCAATCAGGACGGCGTCAAATTTATGCTTGGGCCCTACAGCTCAGCAACCACAAAAGCGGCTGCCCCGATCATTGAAAAATATAAAATTCCAATGGTCGAAGCCGAAGGTGCCTCGCGTTCGTTGTTCACAAAGGGATATAAATATCTCTTTGCCGTGCTTTCAACGTCTGAGCAATACCTTGCCAGTACAATTGCTCTGGCAGCACAGATTGCTGAAAAATCCGGCAAAAAAGCATCGGACGTAAAGGTTGCTATGGCCTTTGAAAATGATCCTTTTTCTCAGGATGTTCGGGCTGGCGTCATTGAGGACGTTAAAAAATTCGGCATGAAAATCATCATTGACGACAAGCTGCCGCGCGACCTCAATGATATGTCGGCGACACTGACTAAGACAAAAGCGTTGAAGCCTGATCTACTGTTGGTTTCCGGCCACTCAAAAGGAGCGGTTACCGCAGGACGTCAAATTCAGGAAATGAAAATCGCTGTTCCGATGATCGCGCTGACCCACTGTGAAGCCGGCAAGCTGGTTTCCAAGTTTGGCGCTGCCGTGGATGATTTCCTCTGCCCGACACAATGGGCCGAAACCTTGAGTTATAAGGGCGATTTGTTTGGCACGGCTGCCGACTACGATAAGCTGTTCAAGGCAACTTTTGCCAATTACAAAAACGTGCCTTATCAATCAGCTCAAGCATCCGCTGCTGTCATGGTTTGGAAAGCGGCGTTCGAAAATGCACAGTCTTTTGATACGGAAAAGGTGCGTGACGCGCTCTCCGCCGTTGAGCTTAACACTTTCTACGGCAAGATTAAGTTTTCAAGCGCCGGCAATAACATTGCAAAGCCAATGGTGTTGCGTCAAATTCAAAACGGAACATACAATGTGGTAGCGCCCGCCGAATGGGCCTCCCACAAGGTGAACTATCCACGTAAGGCCAACTAACAACAAAAACAAAATCCGCCCTCGGCCAAATTTTGCCGGGGGCGGATTATTTTAATCACCTGAATTTTGGCCACTACTCACAGGAGCGGGGAGGCACGCATGTGGGATAATATTATGGTGCTAGCGGCGGCACCGGTTTTTAATGTGCAACTCATTCTGGATGGCCTGTTTATCGGGGCAATCTTCGCGCTCGCCGGCTATGGCCTGGCGCTGGTTTGGGGCGTGATGAATGTCAAAAACCTTGCCCAGGGCGAATTGGTGATCATGGGCGGTTATTTTGCCTATGTCATGACCCAGCTTGGCCTGCACCCGCTGCTGGCGCTCATCCCAGCATTTGCAATAATGTTTGGCTTTGGCTGGCTGGTCTACAAGATCATAATTTCCAAGGTCATTGAGCGCGACCTGTTCACCTCTCTGCTGGCGACGTTCGGCCTTGCCCTGGTGATTCAACAGGGACTGAACCTCGCTTTTGGTCCAGAAGTTCAAACCGCGCAATCGGGAATGGAAATCCGCTCGATTTTTGGTGGAAACGTGACCGTTGCCGATATACGTGTTCTTTCTTTGATTTTATGCGCCATCCTCGCCGGTCTGGTGGTTTTATTTATGAAACACAGCCGCATGGGCCAGGCAATTCGGGCAACGTCGCAAGACCCGCGCGCTGCTCGAGTCATGGGTATTGATACGGAAAAAGTCTATGCCTTCACCTTTGCCCTCAATGCGGCAATTTGTGGGGCCGCCGGCGTGCTCATTTCAATGATCTGGGTCATTCAGCCATTTTATGGTGTGCCGCATTCCATTCGCGCCTTTGTCGTGGTTACTGCTGCCGGGCTTGGCAATCTTCCCGGTGTCATTATCGCAGCACTTGGATTGGGTGTCGCCGAACAATATAGTGGTTTTGTTCTCGGCGCGGAGTTTCAACAGGCAACCGTGGTCATGTTGTTGATTTTCGTATTGATGTGGCGGCAATTTCAGATGAGTAAAAACAGGCAGGTTGTGCAATGATTAAAGAAAAGTACCTGCACGCGGGCTTGCTGGTTTTTGGCGTGCTGGCTCCCTTTCTATTCCCGAACTACACCGTCCAGATTTCCCTGCTCTGGATTATGATCCTTTTTGCCCTCACCTGGGATACCCTCGGTGGGCAAATGGGTTATAATTCTTTGGGAAATATCGTTTTTTTTGGCGTTGGCATGTACATCAGTGCCATCGTACAGATCGGTGTGGTTTACGATGTAGCGCTTTATACCTCTCCGGATGGCGCCGCCCTCACCGGGAATTTTGCCCCCGCTCAATATTACACCGGCTTAGCACTTGGTATTCTTGCCGCCGCCGTCGGCTGCGTCATTCTTGCAGTCCTTTTTAGTCAGGTTTTTTTCGGTCTGCGCGGACCTTATTTTGCTATTGGAACACTTGGACTGGCTCTTGCCGCAGGGGAACTTGTTGGTGCCTGGGATTATGTTGGCGGCGGTGGTGGAATTGCGCTTCCCGTTTTCCCGTCAGACCCCAAGTCCCAAGGCATTTTCTTCTATTACCTCTGTCTGGTATCTGCTCTTGCGACTTATGTATTTCTCAGATGGTTATACAACACGCGCTTTGGTCTTGCGATTAACGCCATTAGAGATGACGAAGAAAAAGCGGAAGCAATGGGCATCCATACCAAACGCCACAAAACCGCAGCCTGGTGCACCTCGGCTTTCTTTTTGGGAATTTCCGGAGCGTTGTTCGGCAATATGACCGGATTTATCGAGCCGTTGGAAGTCGCCTTTCCAACAATTACATTCGGTATTTTTATGGTAGCTATGGCTCTTTTGGGAGGCAAAGGCACGCTTTGGGGGCCAATCCTGGGTGCAATCGTCTTTCACTTAATTAAAGAAGTGACCTGGACATACCTGCTCGGTTGGCAATGGATTGCCCTGGGAACCCTCATCATCATCAATGTGGTCTATTTCCAACAGGGAATACTCGGCTGGGCTCGTGATAAATGGCCGGATTTATTTGGCCTTACAGTTGATGAAGCGATGTCAAGCGGTTCTGAAAAGAGGGGTTCCTCATGAGCACGCCGACGATAGAAGTATCCAACGTTTCGAAATCATTTGGCGGCGTAGTTGCCAATAAGATGGTTTCCATGAAAGTCGAACCCGGTAAAATTACCGGCCTCATCGGGCCCAACGGGTCCGGCAAGACCACCTTGTTCAACTCGATTGTCGGATATCACCCGATTGATGAGGGCTCCATAAAGTTTCAAGGCAAGGAAATTTCAAAGCTGCGCGTCCAGCAGATCGCCCGCCTGGGAATGTTGCGTACGTTTCAGCAAACACGCATTTATTCAAAAATGAATTGCGTTGAAAATATACTTATTTCCGTCCCCCATCGCACCGCAACCTTTAGCGATATGTTCCGCAAATACCCTGCTGAACTAACTGATAAGGCCGAACATCTGCTCGAATTTGTCGGACTTTATCAAAAGCGCCATCTAATTTCAGGGGATTTGTCCTTCGGTCAGCAAAAACTGCTGGAATTTGCCATGGCCTTAATGAATGAGCCGACGGTTCTGTTGCTGGACGAGCCAACTGCCGGCATTAATCCCACGCTCATCAACGGTTTGATTGACCGCCTTAAACGCGCCAATGAAGAGTTCGGCATCACCCTGTTTGTGATTGAACACAACATGCGCGTGATTATGAACCTGGCTGAACATATGTACTGTCTCGCGCACGGTGAAATGCTCGCCAATGGCACGCCGGATGAAATTCAAAATGACCAGCGCGTCATTGACGCCTACTTAGGGGCACACTAATGGCCAAAAAGCCCGCCAAAGCATCAACCAAAAAACCTTCAGATCAAGCTGCGAAGACCGCTGCCACCGGCTATCACATGGGCTCCACGGATACCGTCATTTCGGTTGAAGATGTTGTCCGCGAAGTTGAAAAAATGGGCACCGATGTCAGCAAAGACGACGTTGCCAAACTGGCCCATAACGATCCATTTATCCGCATTGACAATTTAAAAGCCGGTTACGGCCAAATGGAAATTTTGCACGACTTCAACTTGCAGGTTGGCCGCGGTCAATCATTGTGCCTGATTGGCCCCAACGGCGCTGGCAAGTCGACCATATTGCATTCCATCTACGGGTTTACCAATATTTTTTCCGGCGACATCAAAATCACTGCCAATGGAAACGAAACCAATATCACCACCCTTAATCCCAATGAAAAGCTGAAAAAAGCAGGCATAGCCTATATTCTCCAGGACAAATCCGTCTTCCCGGATATGACGGTTGAAGAGAACCTGTGGATGGGCGGGTTTTTGATGGAAAAACCAGATGATGCCAAAGAGGCGGCCGAGCGCGTGTTTGAGAAATATGATCGCCTTGCCGCCCGCCGCAACAATCCCGCCCGTGTGCTCTCAGGCGGTGAACGGCGCCTGCTGGAAATCTCTCGGGCCCTTGTCATGCAACCTGATGTCCTGCTGGTGGATGAACCCTCGATTGGTCTGGAGCCGCGCTTCATTGATATGGTGTTTGATATTCTTGACGATCTGCAAAATAATGAAGGAAAAACCATCATTATGGTCGAACAGAACGCCAAAAAAGGCCTTGAGTTTGCAGACATTGGGTATGTGCTCGTGTCTGGCGGATTAGCCATGGCAGGTTCAGGCGAGGAGTTATTACAGGACCCTGAAGTCGGCCGCTTATTTCTTGGCGGATAGAAGGAATTTCAGACTTTCCGCTCCGACACGTCCAGGTGGCCAGCTCAACCTTGATCACAATACAACCGGCCTGGAGTGCCAGATTTTGGGCATTGATATAACAAGCCGTCCGTTGTCATTTCAGCCGGTGATTGTGCCGCCTGAGGCTCCCTTTCTGGAAATTCGGGAAACGCCAACCACGCCTAATTAGGTCTAAAGGACATATGCCCGATGCCTTATTCTGAATATCGCCCCGATTTAATGGGCACGGCAACGCTTCTGCCAACCGGCGCCTTCGAAGCAGGTTCATACCAGTCTTTCACCCTAACTTACGTAGCAGGCCGTTTCGGGCTCGACGATACCGGCAGCCTCAAAATAGCCTTCCGCTTTGCCAGTGATTTGGGTGGCTTGCAGTTCGAAGATCCTCAAGCGCCGGGATATACCACAATAGAGGCCTCCAATGGCGCTGTCCTTGAAACCAAATGGGAATTCAAACGTAACATACGTCCGTGGAGCAAATCCTTATATATCGGTGTCAAAAAGCACTTTTTAGCGGAAGGTGATACCATAACAATCCGCTTCGGTGACAACCGTCAAGGCTCGCCCGGTCTGCGGCTGCAAACCTTTTGTGAAACCTGTTTCGAGTTCAAGGTCTTTGTTGATGCTATCGCCACCTATGATTATGTCGCCTTGCCCACATCACCATCTATTTCAATTGTGCCCGGGCCGCCGGAAACCTGGAAAGCATATCTCCCAACTTTAGTCACCATCGATAGCCCGTTCAGATTGTCAATCAAGGCCGATGACAAATGGGGCAATCCCAGCAATCTGATTGACCGGACCCTGAAACTGGAATGTTCGGAGGAAATTGCAGGCCTTCCCGCCACCGTTTTGTTCCGCAAGGGCCAGTTTGCCTGCATTGTTGAACAGCTTAAGCTCGAAAAGCCAGGTGATGTGACCATAAGAATTCTTGATGAGACCGGCATCGAACTTGCCTGCAGCAATCCCCTGCGTGCGGTTGAGAACACGCAACTCGTGCATTTTTGGGGAGATCTTCACGGCCAGAGTTGCGAAACCCTCGGCACCAATTCAGCCGAAGAATATTTCACCTTCGGCCGCGACCGGGCATTTCTGGATGTGTGCAGCCATCAGGGCAATGACTTTCAGATTACCGCTGAATTCTGGACCGAGCTAAACCAAATCACCCAACGGTTGAACCAGCCGGGACGTTATGTTTGTTTTCCAGGCTATGAATGGTCAGCCAATACAGCCGTAGGTGGTGATCGCAATATATTTTACCGCAGCGAAGGCCGGCCTATTTTTCGCTCCAGTCATGCCCAGGTTGCTGAGCTAAATGACGAAAGCAACGATGCCCACAACGCTCACGATCTGTTCGACGCCCTTAGCCATGAAGATGTTGTAATGTATGCCCATTGCGGCGGGCGTTATGCCGATATTACCTACGCGCATGACGGCCGCCTGGAAACATCGATTGAAATTCATTCCGCCTGGGGCACTTTTGAGTGGCTATTGCACGACGCCTTCAAAAACGACTTTCGCATCGGCATTGTGGCAAATTCCGATGGCCACAAGGGGCGGGTTGGCGCCAGCCATCCCGGCGCCTCGTTTTTCGGTGCCTATGGTGGACTGACCTGTTTCCTGGCCGCCGAGTTAAGCCGGGAGGCCATTTTTGAAGCTCAACGCCGCCGGCATCACTACGCCACCACCGGCACACGGTTATACCTGACAACAACCGCCGATCTTCCCGATGGCAGCAGGGTTTATGACCGCGATCCAAAATTGTTTGACAAGGCCAAATCCACCTGTGCTCTGCAGGCAATTATGGGGGATATCGTCAAGTTATCGAAAGACCGGGTCGAATTTTCTTTTGAGGTATTTGGTTCAGCCCCGATAGAAAGCATCGAAATACGCAACGGCCTTGAGGTTATCAATACCATCCGCCCCTATCAAAGAGCAATTCCCGGCCATCGCATCCGCGTGGTTTACCAGGGTGCCGAATATCGCGGCCGCGCCCGGGCTGTTTTGTGGGATGGCACAGCAACCATAACCGGCAATAACATCGAGCGCGCGCAGCAGTTCAACAACTGGAATAAAGACCGCGGACTTACACTGAAGAGCAAAAACAATCTTGCCTGGTCGGCTGTAACTACCGGAAATTTCGGCGGTTTTGATTTATGGATAGAAAATAAAACCGCAGGCAGCCTGGTCCTTGAAACAAACCATGTTAAAGCTGAAATCGACATTGTCGACATCGGCTTTGATCCCAGAGAATTCAGCGCAGGTGGCCTTGGAAAAGCGATAAAGATCTACCGTTTGCCCGATGAAATGACCACGAGGCATGTGCAACACACTCAAACAGTCGACATCAGCCCTCAAGAAGACACCAGGCTTTTTGTCTGCATTACCCAGGAAGATGGCCACCAGGCCTGGTCCAGCCCGATTTATCTGTTTAGATGACGTTTCCAATCGGCACCGGCAAATCTCTATTTCTCTTTAAGCTGTATCCGGCCTAAAACATCACCTGTACGCACATCGATTATGACGATTTCATCACCACCGGCAGCGCGTTTGATGACAATGGACATTCTGTTACCGTCCAGCTTCACCTCGCCAACTTTGGCACCTTGGGTTATATCAA
>JAJFHR010000421.1 GCA_021775515.1 Hyphomicrobiales bacterium
GCTGTATCGCATCGACCACTGCATCAAAGGTCAACATTGTCGAAGCATGGCGCGCCTTAAAATTTCGCACCGGTTCCAGGATTTCCAGATCTTTCCATTTTCCTTCAGGAGCTGCACCATTTTCCGTCAACATCTCGCGCATTTTTGCCCGCACAGCCCTCAGTTCCTCAGCGGTTGAGCCAATAATATTCTGTGCCATTATCGCCGAAGACGCCTGACCGAGGGCGCAGGCTTTTACATCGTGGCCAAAGGCTGTGACCACGCCATCCTTCATCTTGAGGTCAACCACAACCCTACTGCCACACAGCTTACTGTAGGCTTTAGCGGTAGCATCTGGGTTTTCCAGCCTCTGCGTCAGCGGTATGTTCCCCGCCAATTGAAGGATCCGCTTATTGTAAACATCATTCAGCATTACAAAATACTATATAGGGGGGATGTGTGGTTGTTGAAGTCATCATCTGCAATAATCTGAGATTTGAAGCCGTGAATGACAGCCAGTGATCTCATCTGAAAAATCTCTCGTCTGGAGCTTGATAAAAAAACTATTCCACCATACTTGTGTAAAATGCTTTATGTACACCCCATAGCGTCAGGTCTGGAATTTTCCGGGTGCATATCCGAGTGCATTGCGGGCAGAAATTCTGGAAATCGGCAAAGGTAATTGTTGACATTGAACTAAATCTGGTGAAATCCAACCCCCAGGTCTTTTTCCTTTGTTGGTAACGCATAACACAAGGCGCAAAAGATCCTCGATAAAACTGGTGAAGAAATGGATGCTATTGTGAAGAAAAACGCGGTTCGCAAACTTGAGGAACTTAAGCGCCCAAGCCGCGAAGAAGCCGAAGAAGCTGTTCGTACGTTGATAGCTTGGGCTGGCGATGATCCGCGCCGCGAGGGTCTGCGGGATACCCCGGGCCGCGTGGTTAGTGCTTACAACGAGTTCTTCTCCGGGTATGGGGAAGATGCAACCGAGGTCTTATCACGCACTTTTGAAGAAGTTGAAGGTTATGACGACATCGTCATGCTGCGCGACATTGACCTTACCTCTCATTGCGAACATCACATAATTCCGTTTATCGGCACAGCCCATATTGCCTACTATCCAACCACAGCCGTGGTCGGAATTTCCAAACTCGCCCGTGTGGTTGATATTTTTGCTCACCGTTTGCAAACCCAGGAAACTATGACGGCACAAATTGCAGAAAGCATCGACAAGGCACTAAAGCCTCACGGCACCGCAGTTATGATTGATGCCGTTCATCAGTGCATGTCAATTCGCGGAGTTAAAAAACGCGATGTCGCAACGATTACAACGCAGTTCACAGGTGTTTTTAAACAAAGACCTGAACTCCAGGAACGTTTCATCGAACTTGTAAAACGCTAGAAAATCTGGAGATTCACCAATGAGCGAGCAAAACGTGTTTGCCGAACGCACAAGCGTTGAGCAGGTCGAAGAAGGGTGTGATCTGGCCCCTAAATTTGACGCCGACGGATTGCTGCCCGTGGTCACGACGCAGGCCGATAACGGCGATGTTCTCATGTTAGGTTACATGAATGCCGAAGCGCTGAAACTGACGATCCAAACTGGCGAAGCCCACTACTGGAGCCGGTCGCGAAAATGCCTATGGCACAAAGGAGCAACCAGCGGTCTAACCCAGAAGATTGTCGATTTGCGCATTGATGATGATCAAGATGCCATCTGGCTCAAGGTAGAAGTGGCAGGGTCTGGCGCCAGTTGCCACGTCGGCTATCATTCATGTTTTTACCGTTCAATTCCGACCGGTAAAGCTCCCTCGCCTGAATTGAAGCTGCAATTTCGCGAAGACGAAAAAACCTTCGACCCGGTAGAAGTTTACGGCGACGCTCCCAACCCGACGCAGCTATAAACTGCGCACATCTCAAATTTCATAGTTTTTTGCCGTCACTCCGCCGGTGCGGATTGTTTTGCGCTCACGACCTGGGGGCGAAGATGCGGCAACATGGATACTGCGATGAAAATTGCCGCAGCCGAAATTGCCAAAATCACAAACAGCCGGTCAAAGCCCCAGTTTGCATGAACCCAGGCAATGAACGGTACTGCCAGGGCGGTAACTGAAAAGGTGACGATATAGCGTGAGGCAAAAACCCGGCTGCGCCACTCGTTTCTGGTCACCCGCCCCAATAAAACATCGTTGATCGGAATTTGGCCAAAGACAAACAACATAAATGCCGTTGCCACCACCAAAGCCGCCACACCGGTTAACCCGGGAATAGCGGCAAAAAACACCGCCTGTAGCGCGCTCACCAGCAAAAACACATACCGCAGAGAATACCGGTCAAGCAGAAATCCAATGACCAATTGGCTAAAGGCAGCCAGAGCAAACACCAAAAAGGCGTAACCACCGATTGAGCTCGCGGAAACCGCCATGTCGCCTAAACGCTCTTCAAACACTTTCGGCAGACTGAACGTGGTGCTTTGATAAATTAAGCCGCCAAGGGCGGTTGAAAAAAAGACGATGGAAAAAACTCGGAAAAGCACCTGTTTTTCCAACACAATTGACGCTTTCGCGCCGGGTTTATTTGTGCCAACACATTCAATCTTTTCCAACGCTCCGGGCCGGCAAAACATCCAGAAATAGATCATGCCCGCGATAATCGAAATTATGCCCGGCCAGATAAAGGCCGATCGCCAACCGGAAAAATCAATAAACAGGCCGGTCACCAGCGCCGCACTAGCCACCCCCAGATTGCCAAAAACACCGTTTAGCGCAATCGGAATGCCAGTTTTATCTCGTCCTTCAATAACCAGCGGAATGCCTACGGGATGGTAGATTGCCGCAAAAAGCCCCACGACAAACAGACTGGCCCCCATTTGAAAGGGCGTCGAGGCCAGGGCTGCAAGCACTGAACTAGCGCCAATACCGATGAAAAACACCGCCATCATATGCCTGCGGCTCCATTTATCTGCCAGCCAGCCAGACGGTAGCGTAAACAGCGCAAAGGCAACAAAACCGGGTGTTGCATAGGGAATTAGTTCGGCATAGCCCATTCCCCACTCGCGGGATAAAGCCAAGGCTGCAACAGTGGCAAAAACAAGCATGAAAAAATGATCAAGAAAATGCCCGATATTGAGAAAAGCAAAATGAAACCGTGCTTGCATGTCTGGTAATGCCCACTTTAAGCTTGTTAACGCCTGAAGGGTCCCTCGAGCGTGATAGTCCGAGAATCTACATTGCTCACGTTTCGGCGTTAAGTCAAATCTACCTGGCGGCACGCTATTTTCCGGAAATTTTTCATTTAACAAGATTTAATGGTCTTTTGTTATTGTTTGGTCATGGCAAAATTTGGTTTTTTTCGAAACGGAGACGATGACCAGCAGGAGCCGCGAAAAACAAAGAAACCTAAAATAGGTATTGCTTTGGGTTCCGGTGTGGCGCGGGGTTGGGCCCATTTAGGGGTTCTTCAACGTCTGGGTGAACTGGGATATGAGCCCGACATAATTGCTGGCACCTCCATGGGTTCACTGATCGGTGGCTGTTATGCTTCCGGCAATCTAAGCAAACTCGAAGTTTTTGCCCGCAACCTCACCCGCAGACGGGTTTTCGGCCTACTGGACTTTACCATGAGCGGCAGCGGATTGATTGCCGGTGGAAAGCTGACCAAACTGCTCAATCAACATCTGGGTCATTTGAACATAGAAAACCTCAACTGTGATTTTATTTCAATTGCAACAGAACTTGCAACCGGGCATGAAATCTGGTTGCGCCAGGGTCCCTTGGTAGAGGCAATGCAGGCATCTTATGCCCTTCCCGGCATCTTCAAACCGGTAAATATAGGCGGCATCTGGTTGATGGATGGCGCCCTGGTCAATCCCATTCCCGTTTCGGTCTGCCGGGCGATGGGCGCTCGCCTTGTTATTGCGGTAAATCTAAATACAGACGCGTTTGGCAGCGGCACCGTAATTCAGGACAGCGGCCTGAGCACCGAGGGAAATTCATCACCGGTCGATAACAATAATGGCCGCACATTGACCGCGGCCCTGAAAGACCGGGTTTTTGGCACAAAAGAAAATTTAACTCCCGGCTTATCAAGCGTAATGATGGCCGCCTTTAATGTTGCTCAGGATCGACTGGCCCGTTCAAGGCTGGCAGGTGACCCGCCTGATGTGATGATCACTCCAAGGGCTGCCCACATCGGTATCTTCGATTTTGACAAAGCAGAGGTTTCAATCGAATTAGGCCGCGATGCGGTAGACCAGGCACTGCCCTTCCTCGGCGAAGCT
>JAJFHR010000422.1 GCA_021775515.1 Hyphomicrobiales bacterium
GACACGCTTTAC
Organism: Hyphomicrobiales bacterium; assembly: GCA_021775515.1. Lineage (GTDB taxonomy): Bacteria > Pseudomonadota > Alphaproteobacteria > Rhizobiales > JAJFHR01 > JAJFHR01. The sequence goes on from JAJFHR010000422.1 coordinate 13, forward strand.
CCCTTTGTTTTTGCGCGTGTCTTTATCGCAAAGCCGGTGTCCACTTTTGCGAGACACGCTTTAGGCCTCGATTAACAATAGCTTGCCGGACCGAACAATTATCCCGTCTCGAGTACTCTCAGCCTGTAACCAACGCGGGGGAAGTGGATGCAGATTGTGCCGACCTGGTCATCGTGCCGGGTGAGGGCGACGGTTTCACGATCTGCATAGTGCAAAGTTCCCGATACCACCGGGTCACCGCCATCGACGCTGGGAACAACCGATATAGCCATGCCGGCGGTCAGGTTTTGAGGATCATCCGGGTCTACATATAGGGGCGTTGTCGGGGCGCTGGCTTTGGCGATTGCTAGAGCTTCTTCTGCGCTCAAATCCGCAGCGGTGCCGTGGCCGATGTTTTTAACGCGATTTTCCCAGGCTTCTAGGGCTGAAAACTGCGATAGAAAGCTTGGGCCTTCGGCCCAACGGCCACGAATGAACCAGACAAGGTAATAAGCCAATACATCAGGCAGGCCGGGGTTATCACCCAACATGAAGGTTCGTCCGGTAGCCAGGCGCTGGTCGATCCAGCCCAACTGCGGGCGAATCTGGGCAATAATGTGGGGCAAATCCTCGCGCACCTTGTCAAAATTCCAATCCGGTCCGAGGTAAAGCCTGCCGCGGTCTTTGGCAAAATCTTCAGGCAACTGATCACCGGCAGCGGATAATACGAGCTTCACGGTAAGGTCAAACAGATCGCCATCACTCCAGCGGCTGACTGCCCAGGCCATGCCATCAGCACCGCCGGGATAAAACGTCGGTTCGGGAAAACGCTGTTGCAATTGCCGCAGTATGCACTGGCTGTCGCAATAAATGTCCGCCCCGATCTGCATCACCGGTGCGCGGCGATACCCTCCGGTTAGGGGCATAAGAAGAGGTTTGGGCGGAATGCGCGGAACTGTCACGGATCGCCAATTAAGTTGTTTGATACCTAACCCCACACGGACCTTTTCGGATACCGGTGACTGGGGATAGTGGTGTAAGATTATCTCTGCCAAAATCGGCCTCTTTTTTTATTGGTAAATTTCTCGACGGCTTGAGCATTGCCGGGCCTATGGTAGATTGCAAACTCACAGGAGGAAAGGCCTTTACGCTTTGGGTTCTGGCGTGTAGAAACAGGTGCCAACCGAGCGACTCGCTGCTGAACAGAAAAAAAGCAGGTCCTGAGCGCCATCACACTTTTAAAACCGGTGGAGTTAGGCCGGACGACCCTAAGGAGGTTGGCACAATGGCCAAAGCGCCTCATATTACCGGAATTCCCGAAAGTTTGACATTCGATGATGTTTTGCTGCGTCCCGGCCGGTCGGAAGTATTGCCAGGTCAAGTAAGCACTAAAACGCGGCTGACACAGAAAATTTCCCTGAATATCCCGATTATTTCTTCGGCAATGGATACGGTGACCGAAGGCCAATTGGCTATTGCCATGGCGCAGGCTGGGGGCATTGGCGTTTTGCACCGCAATTTAGGCCCCGAGGTGCAGGCCGATCATGTCAGGCAGGTCAAAAAATTCGAATCCGGCATGGTGGTCAACCCGGTGACCATCGCCCCTGATGCACAGTTGGCGGATGCTCTGGCGTTGATGGAAAAACACAAGATTTCCGGAATTCCAGTGGTTGATAAGAAACCTGCCAGCGAAGCGACCGGCAAACTTGTTGGTATTTTGACAAACAGGGATGTGAGGTTTGCCTCAAATACTGAAGTACCCGTGTCATCTTTTATGACGAAAAAAGTCGTAACCGTTAAAGATTCGGTCGATACGGAAGAAGCTAAAAAGTTGTTCCACCAGCACAGAATTGAAAAGCTGATTGTCGTTGATGATGATTATTGCTGTATCGGGCTGGTTACCGTTAAAGATATGGAAAAGGCCAAACTTCATCCCAATGCCTGTAAAGACGAACAGGGCAGATTGCGGGTGGCAGCAGCAACCTCGGTGGGAGATGCCGGGCTCGAACGCGCCGAGCGCCTGATTGATGCCGGGGTTGATCTTATCGTCGTTGATACAGCGCATGGCCATTCGGTACATGTTCTTGATGTTGTTGGTAGAATAAAAAGACTGAGCAACTCGGTCCAGGTGGTTGCCGGAAATGTCGCAACTGGAGATGGCACCAGGGCACTGATCGATGCCGGTGCTGACGCCGTAAAAATAGGAATTGGTCCCGGGTCAATTTGCACAACCCGGATTGTTGCCGGTGTCGGAGTGCCGCAGTTATCGGCAATTATGGAGGCCGCCGAGGTTGCTCAGTTGCACAACATACCGGTCATCGCCGATGGCGGTATCAAATATTCAGGCGATATTGCCAAAGCACTTGCTGCTGGCGCTGAATGCACCATGGTTGGCACGTTGCTTGCCGGAACTGACGAGAGCCCGGGTGAGGTTTTCCTCTATCAGGGGCGTTCTTATAAGGCCTACCGCGGAATGGGATCGGTCGGTGCCATGGCGCGGGGGTCTGCAGACAGGTATTTTCAACAGGACATCAAAGATTCTCTAAAGCTGGTTCCCGAAGGCATTGAAGGCCAGGTACCTTACAAGGGCTCGGTTGCCAGTATCCTGCACCAGCTGGTTGGGGGACTTCGCGCCGCCATGGGCTATACCGGATGTGCAAATCTCGAGGAATTCCGCGCCAAGACAGAATTTGTGCGTATTTCCGCAGCCTCTTTGCGGGAAAGTCACACCCATGATGTGGCGATAACGCGAGAAAGCCCCAACTATCCAAGCCAAGTGTAACTGATGTCTGCCAATGCGATATTATTCCCGGTCTTTGTCCAGGTTGGCCTGACGCTTTTCCTCATGCACCTGACGGGAAAAAAGCGGGTGGAATCAATACTCAAGGGCGAGACCAAAATTAAAGACATCGCGCTGGGGCAGTCGGCTTGGCCGGTTCAGTCAACCCAGGTTGCCAATTCATTTCACAACCAGTTTCAGCTTCCTGTGCTATTTTACCTCGCCTGCGTATTGGCCCTGATCACGGCGCAGATCGATATCGTTTTATTGGTTCTCGCCTGGGGCTTCGTTATCCTGCGCCTGGCCCACGCCTATATTCATATCACCAGCAACCAGGTTGTTAAGCGGTTTAGAGCCTTTGCCGCCGGTTTTTTTGTGTTGGTCGCGATGTGGGTCTATCTGGCGGTGATGCTTGTTATGGCGGGTAGCTAGTTCATGCAACCCTCAGGGCGTTTAGCCGCTGCCATAGAAGTTTTAGATGAAATTCAAACACGGCATCGCCCCGCCTCTGCAACCTTGCGTGATTGGGGGCGGGCGCACCGTTTTGCCGGGTCGGGAGATCGTGCGGCAATTGGCAATATTGTCTTTGATGCCCTGCGCCACAAAGCAAGCCTGGCCTGGATGATGGGGAGTGAAGACGGCCGGGCCCTGGCGCTGGGTGTAATGGCTATGATTTGGCGGGAAGACCCCGAAAAATTGTGCGATGGGTCTCGTTTTGCGCCGCCCGGGCTTAACGAAGAGGAGCGAAACCGCCTATCGCAACCAAGCCTGCAGGAGGCCCCGGCCTGGGTTGTGGGAAATTACCCGGAATGGCTGCAACCCTCACTTGAGGCAGCCCTTGGTGATAAAACTCTCGATACGATGACGGCGATGAGCAAACGTGCACCTGTTGATTTAAGGGTGAATACGCTCAAGGCAGATCGCGATAAGGTATTAAAGGCGCTGAAAAGATTTGGCGCCAAACCAACACCTTGGTCGCCGGTTGGTATTCGCATAGACCCGCCGGGCAAGGATGGGCGCAGCCCGCATATTGAGGCTGATACGGCACATGGCAAGGGGTGGTTTGAAGTTCAGGACGAAGGATCGCAGCTTGCCGGCCTGATAGCTGCCGTCCAGCCCGGTATGCAGGTTTGTGATCTGTGTGCCGGTGCCGGCGGCAAAACTCTGGCGCTGGCTGCGATCATGAGAAATAGCGGTCAGATTTATGCTTATGACCAGGATGGCCACCGGCTGCGGCCGATCTTTGAACGAATGAGGCGTGCCGGGGTGCGAAATGTACAGGTGTTAGGGGCCGAGCAGCAGGAACTAGCGGATATTACCCGGCGCATGGATGTTGTTTTTGTTGATGCGCCTTGTTCAGGTTCAGGCGCCTGGCGGCGGAAACCCGATGCTAAATGGCGCTTTTCAAACAATTCGTTACAGACGAGAATTAATGAACAACATGAAGTATTGGAGCAGGGAGCAGCGTTGGTAAAACCCGGTGGCCGGCTGGTCTATGTAACCTGTTCCTTGCTGGCGGAGGAAAACCAGCAGCAAGTTGAATGGTTCCTTGCCAAAAACAGTAATTTTTCCGTGGTGCCAGTGTCTGATCTGGCAGCGGATGTTGAGGGATTTCCTTGTAAAGCCCCGTGGATCAGCGGACAAAAATTCATGTCACTTTCGCCAGCGATCTCCGGCACCGATGGTTTTTTCGCATGCGTGTTGCAGAGTCATGCCAATTAGATTAAATCCGCTGCATGACAGATAAAATTCTTATTATAGATTTCGGCTCACAG
>JAJFHR010000423.1 GCA_021775515.1 Hyphomicrobiales bacterium
AGTATAGATTGCAGAGGTTGAATCTGAAGCGCGCAGTTTTGCCGTAATCGATGCATCGCGCAAAGTGCGCGATATTCTCGCCAAAGCCTTTAGATGATCGGCGCCCGCGCTTTCCGGCGCCAGGAGCATAAAAATAAGATCAACTGGCTGATCGTCCATGGCATCAAAATCAATCGGGGTTTCAAGACGAGCGAAAATCCCAAAAAGCCGGTCGAGTTCATCAAGTTTGCCATGTGGAATTGCGATGCCCTGGCCAACGCCTGTTGATCCCAGGCGCTCGCGCTGCAAAACCGTGCTAAATACTTCGCGTGAAGACACACCGGTAATGGTTTCTGCAATCTCCGACAACTCTTGAAGCGCTTGTTTTTTGCTCCCCGCTTTCAGGGTTGCAACAATGCTGTCCGAACTGATCAATTCCGATAGTTCCATCGTTAAACTCAAACTCCTAGTTGATATACGGCGATCCTCGCGCCCGAACGTCTGCGGGCGGCCCGAAATGCTAATTTTGTCCGATCCCGTTTGTATCGGTATTTTCCTGCTGCGGGTCAATCCAACCGATATGCCCGTCATCACGCCGGTAAACAATATTCAGGTTTTGGTTTTTGCCATTTCGAAATATGACAAACGGCATGTCTGAAATATCCAGTTTCATTACCGCTTCGCCCACGGTTAAATCCTGTAACGCCGTGCTGGTTTCAGCGATGATCACAGGATTGTTGTCTGGAGTTTCTGTTTCTTCTTCACCGTCCACGGAAATTACATAAACCGGATAATCCACGCTTGAAACAGGAGACGACCGGTGTTTGTGGTGGTTCTTCAGGCGCCGCTTATGACGTCTCAATCGCTTTTCCAGCCGTTCTGCCGCCAGATCGAAGGAGGCATAGGCATCAGGAGACTGGCCCTGAGCATGAAAAATGATCCCGGAACCAAGGGTCAAAGAACAATCGGAACGAAACTCAGCACCTTCCTTGGTTACCGTGACGTGACCGCTGGCCTGATTATCAAAATATTTTGCTACATCCTGATCCAGGCGGCCTTCTATGCGTGATTTCAATGCATCACCAACATCAACATTCTTACCGGTAATCTGAACCTGCATTCACATTTTCCTTAATGACACAGTCTGTGTCGATACCAATTTTCCGGACAGCAATTGCTACGGTCGTGTTCTTACCAGAACGCCAGATGAAATTCCTACAATCTTGACCTGCCAGCGCAGACGAAGCTCGCTCAACCCTGTCATTTTGAGCGGCGCGCGGACACTAATGCGACAACTGCTACCTGTCAACAATTGTAAATACAATAATCGTCAATTGCCAGTCACTTGAGCATAGCCTGTGCATGATTTTATCGGCAGTTTGTCACCGTCAAACCCGGGATTCTTCACTTAACCGGGCTTTTTTCTCTCTTCGGCGCTGAACCGAAGACGGTATATTCATGGCCTCGCGGTATTTGGCTACCGTTCTGCGGGCGATATCAATGCCGGAACTTTGCAGCAATGATACAATTTTATTGTCTGAAAGCACTGTTTTGACGGTTTCATCGGCAATTAGCTCTTTAATTCTGTGGCGCACAGCTTCTGCAGAATGAGCTTCTCCTCCCTGCATCGAGGCAATAGCCGAAGTAAAGAAATATTTTAATTCGAAAACTCCTCGGGGGGTGGCCATATATTTGTTTGAGGTGACACGGCTAACCGTTGATTCATGCATGGAAATTGCATCAGCGACAATTTTCAGGTTCAACGGCCGCAAATGCTGGACACCATGAGCAAAAAAAGCATCCTGCTGGCGAACTATTTCCCGAGACACCTTCAAAATCGTCCGAGCCCTCTGGTCGAGGCTTTTAACCAGCCAATTCGCATCCGCATAACATTGGGAGAGATACTCTTTATCCTCCGCCTCCCTCGCCGTTTTCGAAACTTTGGCATAATAGATATTGTTGACCAGCACTTTAGGGAGAGTTTCGCTATTTAATTCCACATGCCAGCCGCCATCGGGTGCTTCGCGGATAAAAACATCCGGTACAACCGGATGGACCACAATCGACCCGAACGCCAAGCCGGGCTTGGGATTGAGCTCTCTAATCTCGGCAATCATGTCACTGAGGTCTTCCTGATCAACGCCACATAATTCCCTGAGACCAGCGAGGTCATGTTTAGCCAATAGCTCGATATTATCAAGTAAGGCCTGCATGGCGGGATCAAGACGGTCTTTTTCTGCCAGTTGCAGGGCAAGGCATTCCGAAAGGTTTCGGGCCATGATGCCACTGGGGTCAAAACGTTGCATTTCTTTCAAGGTTGCTTCGATTGCTTCGAGGCTGGTTCCAAGACGGGCTGCGACGTTTTCCAGGTTCCCGGCGAGATAGCCACTTTCATCCACCCGATCAATTAAATGCAGACCGATCATTCTTTTGGCCGGATCGACGATGGCTATATTCAACTGCTCGGTTAGATGCTCGGCTAAGGTAATATCGCGGCTGAGTATCGATTCAAAACTAAAATCTGCCGAAGAGCCAGCGCCTGAACTGCTTGATGAATTGATCGTCGGCATTGACCAGTTCGGGTCGGCCTCTTTAGGTTGCGCCAGTCTCTCGATAGTTTCAGCGCGGGGTTCATCGCTGTAAACATTGTCAAAATCAGTATCAAGGACTTCTTCTGCTACAGAGCCACTATCGTTTTCAACAAACTTGAGCTCATTATCGCGGATTTCTTCCCCTTCAGTTGCGGCTTCAACATTTCCGCGATCAGTTTCCTGATTGCGTGCAGCCGAAAGATCTTCCTCCTCTGCTTTTTCGAGCAAAGGATTGCGCTCTAACTCAGTTTCGACATAGGCCGTGAGTTCCATGTTAGAAAGCTGAAGCAGTTTAATCGCTTGTTGTAACTGTGGCGTTAGAACAAGCGATTGTCCCTGTCGAAGCTCTAATCTTGGCGAGAGGACCATTAGCTGATTTCTCGTTTCTGCCCGGGTTCACCTTGGCAATAGATACTGTTTTGAGCATATTCCGGCAAGGTTAAGCCATCTTTACGAAGCAATTTTGCCTGCACTTAAAAGATCAAAGTGAAAATTGGTCGCCCAGATATAACCTTCTTACGTCTTTATTGCCGACGATTTCATTGGGCAAGCCTTCCATCAGCACCTGGCCATCATGAATAATCAAGGCTCTGTCGATCAATTCAAGTGTTTCACGAACGTTATGATCGGTAACCAGCACACCGATACCGCGATCGGTGAGATGACGGACAAGCTCGCGAATATCATTAATGGCGATCGGATCAATGCCGGCGAAGGGTTCATCCAACAACATGAAGGAGGGTTTGGTTGCCAGGGCGCGGGCAATTTCGCAACGCCGCCGTTCTCCGCCTGATAAGGCGATTGCCGGTGTTTTCCTTAAGTGTCCGATCGAAAATTCATCCAACAGCCGGTCCAGTGTTTCTTCACGAACATCCCTGTTTTTTTCCGAAAGCTCCAATACAGCGCGAATATTATCTTCAACCGACAGGCCACGGAAAATAGAGGCTTCCTGAGGCAAATACCCGATACCCAATCGCGCCCGGCGATACATCGGCAGATGGGTAATGTCCAGGCCATCTAGAATAATAGAACCATAATCAGCCGCGATCAGGCCAATGATCATGTAAAAAACAGTGGTTTTTCCAGCGCCATTCGGACCAAGAAGACCGACAGCCTCGCCGCGATTTACCGACAGGCTGACGCCGCGCACAACCGGCCGCCGGCGAAAGCTCTTGCCAACCGAAACCACCGTCAGCCCGCTTTGCGCGGTGGCCGCCTCGCTTACCCCGCCCAGTTCGTTCTGGAGGTTTAAGTCGCTCACACCCGTTTCACCCGCTGTTATATGTTCGCTGCCCACGCTGCGTGATCTGAACCAATTGTTCAAGTCTTCACGTACTCCCTAGAATGATCATTATATCTTTAATAATCGATGAAACGAATTATTAGCAAACCGGTTGCCTCAATTTTTTTTCTTTGGTTTGAAAATAGCTTTCACCCGCCCACCATTTTTTTCCTCGGATATTATTCGACTATAACCGGTATTAAGGTCAACAACGACTTTATTGCCGCGAATGACGTTGCCATCCTGAGAAATGACAACTTTATCACCCATGGTGACGATGTTTTTCTGCACATCCATCGTCGCCCAATCTCCTGTTGCCGATTGAGTTCCGCTGGTGACAATCACGCCGCC
>JAJFHR010000424.1 GCA_021775515.1 Hyphomicrobiales bacterium
CTTCGCGGTCCCCTGTACGAATGCCGCCGGCAGGAAAAATCAAAATACTGTTTCCATTGGCCAGCACTCTGCTCATAATATCGAGTGTTTTTAGTTTTTGCGCTTCTCTTTTTTCGGGTGCCCAGGATTTGGGGCTGCTCATCGGTATGGTGCCGAACAGTTTCATCGGATAGTGCTGCGCCCAGTGTTCATATTCTTTGTAATAGGCAGTGGGCCGAATACGGCTAACCGAATAAAGGGCGGACAAAATAAGAGGTGGATCATGACGGCTGACATGGTTGGACAAAACTATCGCGCCGACAAGATCTTGTAGCTGTTCCTTGTTAGAACAACTCACATTGTAAAACAGGCTGTAGTAAGGGCGTACCAGTGTAAATACCAGATGCCTTAGCGCCTTGCCGAAAACGCCATCAATAATTCTAAGTGAGTTTTTAGCTTTAGGATTTGCGCTCATATTTATCAGTCCAATCGATCACATCAAATACCATACTGGCAGCACACCGGAAATGATACAATTCGTGATTTCTGGTGCAAGATGGATTGAACGCCCATGTTCAAGTTCTGTCTTCTTGATGAAGTGCAGATGGTGGCTAACAGAAACGACCTAAATCGCTAACGGTTTGTTGTGTAAGTTGGCGTGTATGTGCGTCGATAGGGAGGTTCTTCCGAGCCAAGCGGAATCGCCGGGTTAAACGGAGATGATGGTTTACCATTTACGCCGGGCAAAGAGCCATTTTCTGATTTGCAGCGGGGGCTGGCGATGCTGCGCGGCCCAATGCACGCGGCTCGGACATTGATGCCATTTCCACTTTGCCCACGGGTGCCAGTACCTGCAATTCTGTCCAGACTGTCCAGGAGAGAAAACCTTTGATTGACGAATAATTCAATCCGCAAAGAAGTGCCATTTGATATGCATGCGAAGCCGGGCTTTGTTATGGTTCTTTTTTGACCGTTTACATTGCAGAACATTCTGCCAGCCCGCAAAATTGCTGTGGTCAGGGACTTGTCAACAAGCGTGTCCAGTATGCCGCCGCGTACACCCAAAACAATGTGAGGGGTTGTGACTTCCATTTTTCCGACTTTGGATACTTGGCCGCCGTAAAAGCGCACCAGACCGCTTTTCATTTTAATGCCAATAGAGCCCTTGCTACGGCCCGGGTTATAGACAAAATTGTCGATTGTGAGATTTGAATTCGGGCCGATTTTGGCGCTGGATTCATCGTGAAATACAATCATTCCAAGACCGGTTTTATTGCTTTTTAGACTGTCGCCCAAGGAAATCCTGGACCCTACTGCAAGCTTTTTACCGTTCGTGCCCGAAACGCTGGTTTGCAGGGCGGTCATTGCGCCGACGACTTCGGCTCCAGAAGATATCGGTGAAAGCAGGGTCGTGAAAACTGCCATAGCCAAAACGGCAGAGGGTTTAGCCATAGAAAACCCCGATTTGAATTTGCTGCTAAAAAGCGACGTCATTTGATTTGGGTTACTCCACTCAGCCCGGATAGTTTCCGGCGAAATCAGGTATTGAGGTTTTCTCATCTTGCTGTGCCTGTAATTATCTGAATGTATAGGTGTAGCTTAGGCCAATCCCGTATGTGGTTTGATCGCGGCTTGGATCATCAAGATTAAAAGCTCGGTAGTAGGTTGTTAAATCTATGCGGTTTTGGTCGTTAATCTCGAATGTATGATCCCAGCTTGCCGACCAGAATGTGCCGTCAAAGGTTGTGCCAGGTGTGGCTAACAGGTCGGGAAGCTCAACATGGCCACCTCCGACACTGGCGCGGTGGGTCCATGTTATTCCATCTGGGTCAGACCACAACAAACCGGCATAGCTGACAATTCCTTCGATTGACTGGCCTACAAATGTGCCATCGTTGGCATAGTCAAACTGGCCACGAACTTTGGCTCCAATGGCATGTTTGCCGCTTATGCGGTGCGCCCCACCAATTTCGGCCCGCCAGCGGTGATCTGTAAAGAGAAGGTCGGATGTTGCCAGATTGGCGTATCCAAGATTTGTGTAAACTGTGGTGTCGACTGATGGTTTTGCAGAAAAATTGGCCGTTATGCCATATTCACGGATGGCGGAATCCTGCTGAAATTCATAATAGTCGCCATAGGCGCTCAGGCTCATGCGCAAGGAGCTGATGCCGGTGTCAGGCAAACCCTTTTCCCAGGCAATGGCAACACGCCCCGAGGATGCCGTAAATACGCCGCCGGAACCACTCAGGTTATAGTCACCAAAGCGTCTTGCAATTCTGGTTCTTGCGGTCAGAACAATGGCATCATCGGTCGGAGACTCGAGGCTGTGCCGCAATGTTGCATAGAGCTCGGCATAAGGATTAACGTCTGTGCGATCTGATACAGCAGCGGTAGGGTCGTAGTCGTTACGTACCACGTCAAGCCCGGTTTTTATCGCAACAAAGCCGGTTGTGCCGGACAGATTTCTATCAATGCGCTCAATGAGCTTTTCAGCTTCTGATTGTTCATCAGGCTGAAGAGTGCCGATGGAAAGCGCGTGTTCGATCTGACGCTTTGCCAATTCATAGGATCCGACATGATTATACAGGCGGCCGGCAATGAGCCTGGCATGGGCATCGCGCGGATAAGTGATCAAATGCTGTTCTATTGTGGAAAGTGCCTGATCATATTGACCAGCCTCTACGGCCACATTGACGAACTGATTAAGAGTATGGGTATCATTTGGGTTTGAGAGCCGGTCGGCAAAGGCGTCCTGATAGCTGGAAGCGAATGCATCCAAGCTGCCGATGGTTGAAACTAGTACGCAAAATGTACCAACTTTTATGATTTGGCCAATATCAGGACATCTCATCAATATATTCCAAACGCAAAAACTAAAAAGGCAATAAGGGTTATTTAGTATAATCTGACCGGAAAGAAAA
>JAJFHR010000425.1 GCA_021775515.1 Hyphomicrobiales bacterium
CGGATGACCCATATAGCTGTACAGGTGATGCCACGATTTTACATAAGACAAGAAGGTGCCGGGAATGGCGTGGGCCTTATGCAGGATTAGCCATCCGACCAGCCGTTTAACGGGCGGTGAGTGTACCGGACTGTTTTCTTCACATTGCCAAACAAGTATTGCCTCTACTCGATCTGCATCACCGCAAAAAAATTTCAAGGCGGGAGAAAGAATTGATGTTTCGGTGACCAGATTTGGCATCAATGCTCGTGCACTCAAGGCGTCTAGTTCAGCGCCATAAAGAGCGAGGGCTTCGCGTGCCGGCAGGCGCTCAACGTCGACAGTTTTAGCTGGAACTTGGGCGCTGGGATTTCGCAAGGCTGCAATCGCGTCACGAACCGCTGCAGCCTGGTTAATATCCAGAACATTGGCCATAACATCAGACATTCACACCACCTTTTTTTGTGCCTTGCCTACCCACTTTAACCAAGTAGTCCATCGCCCAAATAAGAAAGGCCGGCTTAAGAGATTTGAAGACTGGCATCTCTTTTTATATCCATTTCCATGTCGGCAGGTTTTGTCGATCCCGCACCCTGCATATTGGCGACCCGATGGTTTGTTTAATTTTTGGGGATCGACCAGAGCAAAAATAATAGCAAATACGGCTTAAATTTCCGTTCGTTAACACTTGATGCATCAGTGCAGGCTGTTAACTTTGTTTGAATTCCCCGCACGGGCAACATCATTAATTTTTATGCTTTTAGCTACTTCTTGCCATATTTCCGCACGGGCAAAATCGCCTTTTATACGGTGGTCCTGCACAAGATCTTCCGCTGTCCGGGCGGCAAAATCACCAAAGCGAATTTTCAGCCTAATGGCCATTTCGATGATCTCATTATAAGACGGTTTCTTTATATCTTCGGCTGTAAGTGTATCAAAATCGGTCATACGCCATCTTTCTCATAATCAAATCATTCATCACCATGGATATGAGCAAGATGCAGACCAACCGGCGGACCGGTATCCGCCAGTTGATGTCCGGCCACAGATTAGGAAGACAAAATTGGAAGTCGGCGGTTGTAAATTGAGCCAGCGGCCCGAATGCCTAATTCAATTTGGGTATGGATCGACATTCGGACATCGCTTCAGGCTGGTTTAAGCAATTAGTCGTTATGCCTGCAAACTTTCGAGCAACAGCTTAGCGGTTTCTTCAGAGGATTGGGGATTTTGTCCGGTAATCAAAAGTCCGTCACGAAGGGCAAAAGAACTCCAGTTTTCGGCCTTGCGAAATTTGGCTCCCATCTTGGTTGCCTCTTGCTCCACCGAGAACGGAACATAATCAGAGGCCCCAACTTCAGCCTCCTCACCATCGGTGAAGGCGGTAATTTCCACCCCATCAATATGGCGTTTGCCATCACCGGATTTGGCATGCAGCAGGGCCGCCGTGCCATGGCAGACGGCAGCTACCGGTTTGCCTTGGGCCAGCAGGCTGGAAATCAGGGTTTGTGAGTGATGATCGTTTGCCAAATCCCACAACGGGCCATGGCCGCCGGGATAGAAAACAGCATCAAATTCACCGGCAGAAATATCGCTCAGCCGGCTTGTATTTGCCAACAATTCCAGCACGGCTTCATCCATGTCAAAACGATGGGTGGCGTCAGTTAAAAAATGATCCTGGCGACTGGCGGGATCTATCGGCGGATGACCGCCTTTTGGCGAAGCCAGGGTAATTTCTGCACCGGCGTCGAGGAACAAATAATACGGGGTTGCAAATTCCTCCAACCAGAAGCCTGTTGGATTACCTGTCGTGCCAAAATCGGCATGGGAAGTGAGAACCATCAAAATTTTCATTGTTTTTTCCTCTCATCAGTAAATTGCGATGATTGGAATTTAGTTGTTCAGATTTCTTGACATAACAGGCAAATTATTTGATTGATTGTAAAATTTAACTATACAATAGGTGCCAAATGCTGGACGAAATTCGTGGCATGGTGGTATTCGCCAGAGTGGTGGAATGCGGTAGTTTTACCGAGGCAGCACGGCGGCTTGGTGTCAGCCGCGCGGCCATCAGCCATCAGGTGAAACAGTTGGAAGAACGGCTTGGTGCGCGATTGCTCCACCGTAGTACCCGCAGTTTGAGCCTGAGCGATGTTGGAGCAAATTATTACCAAAGCTGTAAACTGATCGCCGAAGAAGCCGCCACGGCCAATCAGCGGGCGCAAAGCCTGCGCGATGAACCAGTGGGGCGCATTTCGATTACTTGCTCGGCCAATTTCGGTCTCGACCGGATCGTGCCGATCCTGAGTGATTTCCGCAAACTCTACCCCAAGGTAGAACTGGATGTTGAACTCACCGATGCGGTTGTCAATCTGGTCGAGGGTGGGTTTGATCTTGCCGTGCGCGCTGGCCCGCTCCTCAGTTCCGAGATGATAGCCCGCAAGCTCTGCGGTACCGATCGGCTGATTTGCGCTGCGCCGGAATACCTGGAGGCCAATGGCACGCCACACACCCCGGAAGAACTTTCAGCTCACGCTTGGGTTACCTATAGTCGCCACCCCAGGCATATAAGCCTTTTTCGAGACGGGAGGGAGTACCGCCTCAATATCGCCGGACCGGTGCACACCAACAATTCTGCCGCACGGCTGAAATTCGTCCTTGAAGGCCATGGATTAGGCCTGCTGCCAGCCCATGAATTCGACAAACAACCGGAAGGACGCTTAGAGATCCTCCTTGGTGATTATCAAGCAACTCCCATCAACGTATATGCGGTCTATCCGCCAGGCGCGGCTTCTACCATGAAGGTGCGCAAATTAATCGACTATCTGGCAGAAAACATGTAACGGCGCGGCGCAGAATCCAAACGGGCAATTCCACCTCATGTATCCCTCATAAATATGAGGATGCCGGCGCACCAACATTCATTTTACAGAACAGCCCAGTTTAGGCAAACTTACTTCGCTGCAGTTCAGCAGGAGGAAACATTTCATCATGGGCAATCCTATTGTCACGGATACACAGGTCGAGACCTTTCAGCAGCTAGGCGCAGTATTAATTCCCGGCCTGTTTACGGATTGGACTGAGATTTTGATCGCGGGGATTGAGCAGAATATGAAACACCCGGGCCCCTATGCTTCAGAAAACCTTGGCACGGGTGAAAAGGGGCGTTTTTTTGATGACTATTG
>JAJFHR010000426.1 GCA_021775515.1 Hyphomicrobiales bacterium
TATTATTTTCCCAGCCGGACATTTTGCTGCTCGACGAACCCACCAACTATCTTGACCTTGAAGGCACCATTTGGCTTGAGAGTTATCTTAGGCGCTATCCGTATACCATAATCATCGTCAGCCACGACCGCGGCCTGCTCAACAAGGCGGTCAGCGCCATTGTGCATCTCGATGAGGCCAAACTCACCCTTTACCAGGGTGGTTATGATCAATTTGAACGCACCTTGCGTGAACGCCAGGCCCTGCAACTAAAACTAAAGAAAAAGCAGGACGATGTTCGCCGTCATATGGAAGCGTTCATCAACCGGTTTCGGGCTCAGGCCAACAAAGCACGCCAAGCACAATCAAGGTTGAAGGCACTGGCCAGAATGGAACCGATCGCCGCCCGCATCGAAGGCCGTGTTGCCGCATTTTCCTTCCCGACACCCGAGCGATTATTGGCAAGCCCGCTTATTCGTCTTGAACAGGCGGAAGCGGGATATAATGTTGATAATCCGGTATTAAGAGAGCTTAACCTGCGCGTAGATCATGATGACCGCATTGGCCTGCTGGGAGCTAATGGAAATGGCAAGTCAACGCTAGCGAAAATCCTGATGGGAAAACTCGCTCCCACACACGGAGATATATTCAAATCCAAAAAACTTATTTCCGGCTATTTCGCCCAGCACCAACTCGACGAACTCAAACCAAAACAAACACCCTATGACCATCTGCGCGCGTTGATGACCGAGGCAACGGAAGCCAATGTCAGATCACGGCTTGGCGCCTATGGTTTTAGTTATAATCTGCAGGATTCAAAGGTCGAAACACTCTCAGGCGGTGAAAAGGCCAGATTGTTATTCGCCCTCACCGGCTTTCACCACCCTCACCTGCTCATCCTCGATGAACCGACAAATCATCTTGACGTTGATAGTCGCGAAGCCCTGATATACGCGCTCAACGATTATCGTGGTGCGTTAATTCTCATCAGCCATGACCAGCATCTGCTGGAAGCCTGTGTTGACCGTTTGTGGCTGGTCGCAAATAACACAGTCAAACCCTACGATGGCGACCTTGATGATTACCGCGCGCTCATCATGTCGGACAAATCCAAAAAGAAACCAGCCAGGATTGCCACCGAACCAAATGAACAAACCCGCTTAACCGCTAAAACCGTTGATCGGGCCAGCCAGCGACGCCAGAATGCCCAGGCGCGCGAAAAACTTGCACCGCTGAAAAAACGGGTGACACTGGCGGAGCAGGAAATTTCCAAGCTGGAAAGAGAAATAAAAGCGCTTGATGCCAAGTTGTCCAACAGTGCACTTTACACCAGCGACCCGAAAAAAGCCGAGCAACTATCGATGTCCCGCGGTCTTCTCACCAAACGCAAGGAACAGACGGAAGAAGACTGGTTAATCGCCAACCACGCCTACGACGAAGCCCGCGGAGCCTAACAAATGGCCATCATGTTAAACTAATACGAAACAGCCCATGAACCTTGTCATACGACGCGCCAATACGGATGAAGCCGATTTTTTGACCGGGTTATCCGTGCGGGCAAAACGTTCAAACGGATACGACGAGGCGTTTATGGCCGCATGCATGGATGAACTGACGGTCACGGAATCTTTGATGCAGGAAGGTGAATATTGGGTGGCATTAACCGGGGCTATCGTGGGGTGCATTTGTCTGAATGTTAATCAAGCAACCTCGATTGGCGAAATAAGCGCTCTGTATATCGATCCGAACTACCAGCGCCTCGGCATCGGCCGACAACTCTGGCAAAAAATCTTGCGGCGGGCACAGGCGCAAGGCCTCAAAAAACTCTTCCTTGATGCTGACCCCAACGCCGTCTCTTTTTACCAGGCAATGGGCTTTACAATCACCGGCCAGGTTCCGTCAGGCTCGATCCCCGGCCGAACGTTGCCGCGCATGACGTTGTTAATCGCATAACCCCACGTAGCCTCAATCGCCCCCGCTGCGATAACTTGCTGGTTGCTCTGTGATAAATTTTTGCGCAAAATACTCTAAGCGTCACATCAGGGGGAGCATAAATCGTGAAAAAATTTGTCGTCACAGCGGTATTTTTTGCAGTAATGGCGGGCAGCAGCACGCAGGCTGCAAGTTTCAACTGCCGTTATGCCAAACTCCCCGTCGAGGTTGCCATATGCCAAAGCCGCGAACTTAATCGCCTCGATGAAATTATGGCGCGTAAATACTACCGACTAAAACGCCGCCTGGGTGGCAACGACTGGCGCGAACTGCGCAGCGAACAAAGGCGCTGGCAGCGCCGCCGCAACCGCTGCGGTTACGACAGATACTGTATTGAAGATTCCTACGTCTACCGCATCAGGGCTTTGAACCACTGGCTTTTTGACCGCTGAGCTAGTTGAGGTGATTTTTCATATTACCGCTTTTTCGATGAACGGCCTGTTTTTAACGATACGCTCGTAATTAAACGGCGTTAGATCCAGCGTCCGGTATTCGCCATAAATAATAAGCTCGGAGGTTCCCCGACCCATAGCCGGTGACTGTTGAAAACCGTGGCCGGAAAAGCCATTCACAAAAATAAAATTCTTAACTTGCGTGTGCGGTCCCAAAATGGCGTTCTGGTCGAATGTATTATAGGCATAATGCCCCGCCCATGAGTTGATAAGCTTGATGGCCTCAAATTGCGGAATTCTGTTGGCAATTGCAGGCCATACCTTTTCTTCCCAGATACCATGATCCTGAACAAAATCATCATAGTCAACGGCTGTATCCTCATCCGGCGGGCAACCCGCAAGATAGTAGGTGCCATCGGTGCGCATGTGGACGCCTGAGGGATCAATCGTAAGTGGAAGATCGCGGTCGAGAGGATTTTCAGCGGCAAAGATAAAAGTATAACGCTTGCGCGGCTCGACAGGAATTTCGATGCCCGCCATCCGCGAAGTAAGAATTGCTCTTGGACCCGAAGCATTCACCACCGTACCGCAAGTAATCACCTCGCCAGTTTTAAGGCTCACGCTCTCGATTATGTTGGCGTTCGAATTTCGCGACATCGCTATGACCTCATTTGTCACATATTCAACACCCTTTTCGCGCGCCAGCCGTTTCCACCAGTCAAACAGTGTATTGCCGTCAAAATATCCCTCGTCGACAAGGTTGTGGCTGCCAGCTACAATATCGTCCACATTGTAAAATGGGTAATCCCGTTTGATCTCATCGGCAGACATAATCTTGGTTGCAGCACCACAAGCTGCCTGAACTTGCTGGCTTTTCCGCAAAACATCCGCAAATGCGTCGTTATTGGCCAGATACATATAACCAAAATTATGGATTGTTATTTCCGGCACACGCGGATCATCTCCTAAGAACTCTTTGAAGTTTTTGACGAACTCGGCGGCAAATTGCGATACCCGCACGTTTAGCTCGCGGGAGAACTGCTGGCGCATACAACTGTTAGTGTGTGCGGTTGATGTAAATTCGTAGGTCGGGTCCTTTTCGACAACGAGAACCGAACCATCAAAGTCAGGATTATTGACAAGAAACCACGCAACCGATGAGCCATACATCGCACCACCAACAATGATAACGTCGTAGCTCGAATTCTTAGGAGAATTCATAATTTTGGATTGGCTCATTAAATCACATCCCGTCGTCCCACTTCGAGGTTATGGCGCTAAATTACTGACACCAACCGCGTGCCAAAAATCTAAATATTTACAAATTAGCGGCGGAAAACTTCATATTTTCTGCTACTTCGAAAGCAAATCTTTGGCCGATTAAGCTCAATTTAGGAATTTGGTGTTACATATCAATATTACTACCAACCGGAATTCAACTCCGTCAACAGAACTGGAGGATCCGGTGGCGTTTTAGTCTTTCTTTGATGTGCCCGACTGCTGTAGCCACCAAAGTAGACTTGAACAAGCAATATACGCAGGCTGGCCCGGAGATACGCGATACCAATAAAGTACCTCTGAAAACCACGATGCCGGGAGCATGCGATAGGTTTATTGTCGGCTAGGGGAGCCCTGAAAATTGGAACAGGACTATGTCAGATAAAAAAAAGCGCGTTGTCGAAACCGAAACCCAAATTGATGAGGGAAACAAGAATGTACCTCGCAAGGATGTAGAAAATCCGAATCTGCATTATGGCTCAAACGTTGCCGAAGATTTAGTGCTCGAAACCAGCACTACAGACACCGCTACAGATAATAGTCCACCATTACCCTCTGCCCAAAACTCTGCTGATGAGAATACCTCCCCGCAAACTGACGCAAGCACTAATCAGAATGCGGATGTTTCGCCAGAAGATCTTCAGAGCCTGTTTTCCGACGGCGATAATAATCCACAAAATATAGATCAGTCCAGCCTTGATCCCAGACCACAGGCTGCAGATCAACCTGTTGCCTCAGCATCAAATGTTGCAGCAGAAACGCAGACAGAAATTGCCTCAACCACCGCCGCGAACGAACCTGCGGGCAGCGCGAGTAACGTGTCATCTTCAAACGAACCTGTTAATCAAGCCCCGACGGATGTAACCGTTTCGGGTGGATCGATTGCTGAAAATGCAGCCGCAGGCAGTGTTGTTGCCACCCTTGCCGGGGTTGATGCAGATTCAGGAGACACTCTTACCTACAGC
>JAJFHR010000427.1 GCA_021775515.1 Hyphomicrobiales bacterium
ATCATAATGCGCTGCATCATGCCCATGGGCAACTCATCGGTAATGCCCTCGCTTAACGGCGTATCATACCCTTCCGGCAACCGGTGAATATCAGCTTCCAGACCGATGAGGCGAGCTGCTTCGCGCGCGGCATCAATGGTATCGCCCGAATTAAACATCGTTAGATTTTGCAAAATTGTGCCGGTAAACATCGCTGAATATTGAGGAATGTAAGCAATTGATTTTGCGAAGCGATCGCGCTCTGGCCCACTGACTTCAAAACCGTCGATGGTCACACTTCCGGATGCCGGTGACATGTCGCCTGCAATCAATTTTACCAACGTGGATTTACCGCTGCCGTCCCCACCTTGCAGGCCGATCATTGATCCGGGTTTAATATCAAGGCTGATACCATTTACGGAGGGTTTGTCCATGTCGTCATGACAGTAGACTGCATTTC
Organism: Hyphomicrobiales bacterium; assembly: GCA_021775515.1. GTDB lineage: Bacteria > Pseudomonadota > Alphaproteobacteria > Rhizobiales > JAJFHR01 > JAJFHR01. Next base: position 440 of record JAJFHR010000427.1, read on the forward strand.
TAATTTTTATATCGCCCTGGCATTCTTCAGCCGTTTGCGGCGATGAATAATTTTCCACTTCCGGCAACTCGAAGAGTTCTTTCATCCGGGCTTTGGCAATGCTCAATCCCTGCAGCTGTGTCCACAAGCCCAGGCCACGCAAGACCGGTTGAACCGCACGGCCAGACAGCAGCGTGCAAGCTGCTAAAGTACCTACGGTGAGAGAGCCGTTGATGATAAAGTATGCGCCGGTGGCAACAACGGAAATCATCGTCAGGTTTGAGAATAAATTGCCGAAATTTTGGGCAAGATTCCCCAGAATAATGGTTTTAAAACTGGCTTCGACACCCGCTCTTTGCAATCGCTCAAACCGGCGTTGAATTTGCGGTTCCATCGCCATTGTTTTGATGGTTTGAATTCCGTTGAGGGATTCAATGATAAAATCATGCCGTCTGTCATCTTGCTCGGCGCGTTGCTCTAAAACTTCCCGCAACAAATTTCCACACGCCATAGTCACCACGGTTAATGCAGAAAAAAGGATAATCGGCACAGCAACCAGCCAGCCGCCAATAAAACCGACCAATCCGAGAAATATGACGATGAACGGTAAATCGATTAAAAGAAGCCGCGACTGTCCACCGTAAAAATCGCGCAGAGCATCAATGGCATTCAATCTGTCGACATGAATTCCAGGTGGATGCTGCTCAATGAGGCGCGATGGGGCAAACAAAAGACGTTTTACGGCTTCAACTGCAACGTCGTTTTCATAACACGCGGCCGACCAGCCAACCAGATACGCTCTTGCAACACGCATGATACCGTCGAGCAACAATACGACAAACAGACCAATCAGCAGCAATGTAAATGTATCAAGTGCCTTATTTGGCAAAATTCTGTCATACACCTGCAAAACGACGAGCGGCAATGCCAAGGCCAGCAGATTGATGAAAACAGAGCTCAAAAGAACTGATGGATGTATGGGGGCCACAGGCAATTTTTTGCTTTTTTCTTCCCACACATCTTTCGGAGGACCCTGTCCTGATCGATCAGATGACCCGGTTTCCAGCGATATTTTCCCGCCGTCAGATTGATTTTTCCGCTTGACCTTTTTTTCAACCGGGAGAGGAGTGCGATTGAGACCTTCATTCGCTTTTGATGAATTTAGGCGCTGTGAAGGTGAATTGACACCGGCGGTATCTTTAACGACATCGCGGGGTACGGCATCACGGGACACAGGTTGCACCACCCGAGCGTTGTGTTGTTGCTGAGCCGCAGTTTCAGGCGAAGCTTGCAATGGCGGTTTTATTGCCGATTGCACAGATGCCGATTGCACAGATAAAGGGTCTGGGCCTTTGGCAACTTCGTTCTCTTTGATCTGCGCTGAAGATGTTTCAGAGCGATTGCCGGGTTCATAGCCTGGCCGCCCCCGTTTCAACTCCTGTAAAAACTTTTTTGAGGGTTTGGCGGTTGTTTTACTTTTTGGCTCGGTAACCTTATCCAAATCGGTCGATACAACGTCATCGTTATTGACAACGTTCTCGCCCAACGTTCGCGCGCTAACCGAACTTGTCCCATCAGGTGACAAGTCCTGGCCGCGTTCCCCTATAGCGCCAGGTGTTTTTTCGCGCACGCAATGTTACTCCGTTCATTCATTTAGAAAACAAAGCCTCAATTAGCCAATAGGTCGAAAAGATTATTGTTCCGTTAACCATAGCCAAATTGACGGAGTGCCATGTGCGAAATTAGGCTGTTCGCCATAATGACCCGCAAGCTTACGCGATATTAACCAGATTGTACTTATACTGGTCCAATCGGCGCTGGGTTTTTGCTTGAAGAACGTCTATATCCCGATTTCAAGCGGTATGCAGCGCCTGCAATTGTAAAAAGTACTAGCCAAATATTTTCTATGATAACCTGAGCGCAACTTAATATGGCTGACAATTCTTCCGGAAAACCCGGCGATACGACGAATTCCGCACAAAATAGCAAATCGTCTGCAGATGAAAAAACAAACTTGGATACCCTTTCCAGTTCGCATGATGCGAAGGAAGACAAGATTGTTCGCCAGGCTAATGATTATGTTCAGGACCAATTCGTCGGTCAACATGATGAAGTTACCAACCCCAATTTGCACTATGGATCATCATTCGAAGGTGACAACCTACGCGATTTTGGGGCCCAAAGCTCTGGCCTGAATGCGGATGCACCTGTTTCCGGTGACACGACTGACCCTTTGAAGGGGCGCAACAATAACAGCGAAACCACCAACGCCAGATCGGCACCCGAAGATATTGGATCTGAACCTGAGGCAGAGCCAGATTTTCTATCCGAAACATATCGAGTAAAACTCTCAGGCAAACAGGCCGATTATTCGCTAACCGACCTTGGCGATGGACAAATCCAAATCGTTGACAATCGAGCAGGCTCGCCTGATGGCACCAGCATTGTCCAAAACATTGATGACATCGAGTTTGACGACGGGTCGATTGATCCCGCAGTCGGCAAGCCGGTTACCGAGGAAAATGGTGTTTCTGCGATCAGTGATACTGATGGTTCTGCTGATGTGGTCAATGAAGGGGTATCTGTTGGCACGGTTGTCGGCATTACCGCTTTGGCCAGTGATCCAGACAGCGCTGATAGTGTCACTTATGCCTTGTCCGATGAT
>JAJFHR010000428.1 GCA_021775515.1 Hyphomicrobiales bacterium
GTTTCGCCAAACGCTCAGGAGAAGTAATCGATGTCTGAGGCGGCACCAGAAGTGCGCTTGAAGCGCCAATATAATGACGTAATCAGAGCGGAACTGAAAAAACAGTTCTCTTATGAAAACGAAATGCAGATACCACAGCTCGAAAAAGTCGTCCTCAATATGGGCGTAGGTGAAGCTGTGGCGGATTCTAAAAAGATCAACGCCGTAGTTGAATATCTTGGTCTAATTTCCGGTCAGCAACCGGTGGTTACCAAGGCACGCAAATCCATTGCTACTTTCAAACTGCGCGAGGGCATGCCGATTGGTGCAAAAGTGACTTTGCGCCGTCAACGCATGTATGAGTTCATCGACAGGCTGGTGACAATCGCCTTGCCTCGTGTACGGGATTTCCGCGGGCTTAATGCCAAGAGTTTTGATGGCCACGGCAACTACGCAATGGGTCTTAAGGAACACATCGTTTTTCCTGAGATCAATTACGACAAGGTTGATGAAATTTGGGGAATGGACATTGTCGTGTGCACCACAGCCAAAACGGATGAAGAAGCACAGGCATTGTTGAAGAGTTTGAATTTTCCGTTCAAACAATAAGGTTTAAACACCGGATATGCGGTCGAAAAGACCTTATCGGAAGGACAAAAATGGCAAAGAAGAGCATAATTGAAAGAGATAAGAAGCGGCGTAAGCTGGTGAAGAAATATGCTTCACAGCGTGTCCGTCTCAAAGAAATTGCGGATGATACTTCATATTCAAATGAAGAGAGATTTGCGGCTCGCCTAAAGCTCGCAGCACTGCCGCGAAACTCATCACCCTCACGGGTTCGCAATCGGTGTGAAATTTCGGGCCGTGGCCGCGGCTATTACCGCAAACTCAAAATGTCCCGTATTGCACTTAGAGATTACGCCTCTTCCGGTCTTGTTCCCGGAATGGTGAAGTCGAGTTGGTAAGGAGAAGCCTTAAATGACGATGACAGATCCTCTTGGTGATATGCTAACCCGTATCCGCAATGCCCAGATGCGCGGTAAAGGTAAGGTATCTACACCAGCGTCAAAGATCAGAAAAAACGTTCTCGATGTTCTTCAGACAGAAGGATTTATCCGTGGCTATGCGCAAGTAGAGTATGATGGCGGAAAATCCGAAATCGAGATTGAACTGAAGTATTATGATGGCGATCCCGTTATCAAAGAAATCAAACGTGTGTCAAAGCCGGGCCGGCGGGTTTATTCCTCTGTTGGCGATCTGCCGCGCATCCACAATGGATTGGGAGTATCAATTCTCTCAACATCCAAGGGTGTCATGTCCGACAGCGAAGCACGTCAGCAAAATGTTGGTGGCGAAATTTTGTGCAGAGTATTCTAGACAGCAGAATCAAGAATTTGATATTTTGCATTAAGAACGACGGATAAAACTATGTCTCGTATAGGTAAACTAGCAGTCCCAATACCAAGCGGCGTGACGATCACAATTGACGGCCAATCGGTTGCGGCCAAGGGTCCCAAAGGTGAGCTTTCAGCGGTGCTTATTGACGATGTGCTGGTCGAAATGAACGATGCCGGTGTCAAGATTGCCCCGCGGTCGGAAACCAAGCGTGCTCAGGCAATGTGGGGCATGTCGCGCACGGTTGTGGCAAATCTTGTTGAAGGTGTTACCGAGGGTTTTTCGAAAACTCTCGAGATCAACGGGGTTGGTTATCGCGCTCAGATGCAGGGCAATGACCTGCAGTTAAACGTGGGACTCAGCCATGATGTGTTGTATCCGATACCCTCAGACATCAAAATTGAAGTTCCTAAACCCACAGAAATTGTGGTGAGTGGAATTGATAAGCAGAAAGTTGGCCAGGTTGCAGCAGAAATTCGTAGCTATCGGCCACCGGAGCCTTTCAAGGGCAAAGGCATTAAATATGCAAATGAATATATCTTCCGCAAGGAAGGTAAGAAGAAATAACGGACGAACATTATGTCATCTTCACGAGCATTAGCTGAACGGCGCAAAGCCCGCGTCCGTCGCAAATTGAAAAAAACCGCCTACGGTCGGCCACGGCTGTCAATTTTCCGGTCGTCTAAGCATATTTATGCCCAGATCATTGACGATGAGAACAGCCAAACCCTCGCTGCGGCGTCGAGCCTGGAGAAAGATCTCAAAGGCAAACTAAAAACCGGCGCCGATAAAGAGGCTGCTGATCTGGTTGGCAAAATGATTGCCGAACGGGCGTCAAAAGCCGGTGTAAAAGAAGTTATTTTTGACCGTGGCAGCTATTTGTATCATGGTCGCGTCAAAGCATTGGCAGACGGGGCTCGCGAAGCCGGTCTTAAGCTCTAAAAAGGTAATATTTGATGGCATATGGTGGCAATAGAGACCGCGAAGAACGCGACAGCGAATTTGTTGATAGGCTTGTGCATATCAACCGGGTTGCAAAAGTTGTAAAGGGTGGTCGCCGATTTGGTTTTGCTGCACTGGTTGTGGTTGGTGATCAAAAAGGCCGGGTCGGCTTCGGCCATGGCAAAGCGCGCGAGGTGCCTGAAGCTATACAAAAGGCAACTGAAGCCGCAAAGCGCAGCATGATCCGCGTGCCATTGCGTGAAGGCCGGACGCTGCACCATGATGTCAAGGGCCGGCACGGCGCCGGACGGGTAGTTCTTCGTGCTGCACCTCCAGGAACCGGCATCATCGCGGGTGGCCCGATGCGTGCTGTTTTTGAGACTGTGGGTATGCAGGATGTGGTTGCTAAATCTATTGGCAGCTCAAATCCATATAATATGGTGAGAGCAACGTTCGATGCCCTGAAACATGAAAATAGCCCGCGTATGGTTGCAGCCCGCCGGGGAAAAAAGGTCAGCGAGATTGTCTCTCGTAGAAGTGATAGCGCCGCTGAAGCAAATGAGCAGGCTTAGGTCTGGAACATTTGCAACCGCGTGCCTAAATAAGTACCTAATTGGCAAGTACATAGTTAAAAAGTGACGGATAAAGACGGATGGCAGAAAAGAAAAAGCAGGGGACTAAGACGGTTACAGTTGAACAAACTGGTAGTCCGATCCGTCGTCCAGGTGACCAGCGTGCAACGCTCATTGGTCTTGGGCTTAACAAAATGCACAAGCGCCGGACTTTGGAGGATACACCGCAAGTTCGCGGCATGATCCGGAAAGTTTCACATCTCGTGCGCGTCGTCGAAACGACAGACGCTTAACGGTATTCAAGGGAGTTCGAAGTATGCGGCTCAATCAAATTGCGGATAACGCAGGTGCGACAAAAGACCGAAAGCGTGTAGGCCGCGGTATCGGGTCCGGCACCGGAAAAACTTCTGGCCGTGGGGTCAAAGGTCAAAAATCACGTTCAGGTGTTGCTATTAAGGGTTTTGAAGGCGGTCAAATGCCGATCCACCGGCGCCTGCCAAAACGCGGATTTAAGAATATTTTCTCGAAAAATTTCAATGCCGTTAATCTTGGACGTATTCAAGTTGCGCTGGACGCTGGAAAACTTGATGGCAAAAAAACCGTCACGGTTGAAGCGATGCATGAAGCCGGCATCATTCGCCGGGTCCATGATGGTGTGCGGCTATTGGGAAAAGGTGAATTGAAAGCAAAAATTGCATTTGAGGTAACCGGTGCATCGAAAGGCGCCATTGCCGCTGTTGAAGCAGCAGGAGGCTCGGTGACAATTGTTGCGCTTGCCAAGCCTGAAATTTCACAAGAAGACTCGCCTGGGAAAAAGGGCAAAGCGAAGGCAAAATCCACGTCAGCTAAGGCCAAGGGAAAATCTGAAAAGACGTCTGAAGCTGAGTGATATCGGGTTAATGGGGGATATGCTTGCCGCTAAGCGCGGTGCAGGAGAAAAATAATGGCCTCAGCCGCCGAACATCTTGCCGCCAACATAAACTTTTCTTCCTTTGCAAAAGCCGAGGAGTTGAAGAAGCGCATCTGGTTTACCCTGGGGGCGCTTCTGGTTTATCGGCTTGGAACCTACATTCCCATTCCCGGCATTAACCTCACGGCTCTGGCCGACGTCTTTAACCAGAGCCAGGGCGGAATGCTCGCCTTTTTCAATACTTTTGCCGGCGGCGCTGTTGGACGGATGGCGATTTTCGCCCTCAACATCATGCCTTATATCTCGGCATCGATCATTATTCAGCTTCTCACGACGGTGTCGCCACATCTTGAACAACTAAAAAAAGAAGGTGAGCAGGGCCGTAAGCAGATCAATCAATACACTAGGTATGGCACGGTGGCACTAGCCGCATTGCAGGGCTACGGCATTGCCGCAGGCCTGGAAAGTGCAGGAACCATTGTTAATGATCCTGGCCTGTTTTTCCGGGCAACAACGGTTATCACGCTTGTCGGCGGAACTGTTTTCCTTATGTGGTTGGGTGAACAGATCACTGCGCGCGGAATTGGCAATGGTATTTCTTTGATTATTTTTGCCGGTATCGTTGCCGAATTGCCCTCAGCTATTGTCGGCACGTTGGAATTGGGCCGTCAGGGCGCATTATCAACCGTTTTGATCCTCGCCATCTTGGTTATGTCAATCGTAGTGGTTGCAGCAATCGTTTTCATGGAGCGCGCCCAGCGCCGGTTGATTGTCCAATATCCGCGACGGCAAATGGGCAATAAAGTCTATCAGGGTGATGCCTCTCATCTGCCGTTGAAGTTGAATACAGCAGGCGTTATTCCACCAATTTTTGCCTCCTCCCTGTTGTTGATGCCAACGACGGTTGCAACCCTTTCGCCAAATATGCCCGACTGGCTGGTAACGATTACAACCCAGCTTGGACGGGGCCAGCCGGTATTTTTAATTCTTTACCTCTCCTTGATTGTATTTTTTGCCTTTTTCTACACGGCAATTGTGTTCAATCCCAAGGACACAGCGGATAATCTCAAGAAGTATGGTGGATTTGTTCCAGGTATCAGGCCGGGGGAACGAACGGCCGAATACATTGATTTTGTGCTCACCCGCATCACGGTGGTCGGGGCAGCTTACCTTGGCGCTATTTGCCTGTTGCCCGAACTTCTCATCGCCAATCTTGCCCTGCCGTTTTATTTTGGCGGG
>JAJFHR010000429.1 GCA_021775515.1 Hyphomicrobiales bacterium
TTTCTGAAGTGTAATGAATTTAGGTTGTTTTAAATGAATCAAATCCTACTTAAATTAAATGATTGTCGACCAATGCAAAAATTTGATACTCGATTTTAAGTTTTCGTGAGGCTACATACAGACATGAGCTCTACCTTTGCGTACAAAATTGTTCATAGAATAATGTCGAATGATAGCTACAAGAGGTTTACTTGACTGAATTAATTCATAGTCATCGCTACGATCATGCTCCTATCACTGAAGCAGTAATTCAGCTACGTGTTTCAAATCAGGTCAGTACGCAACAACAGGAAAAAGTCGTAAAAAAGTTGAAAAAGCTCTATCCTCATTCGAATGCGATGCAGGAGTTTTCGGTCAATGTGGACACTACTGGAGGCGCCGTCGCCATCAACCAAAGCCCGCAAGGGTTTCGTATGACTAACGACGATCAAACCGACGTGGTTCTAATTCAACCGAACGGAATAACGACCGCCCGTGTACCTCCTTATCTTGGATGGGAAGTACTGCGTGATAGAGCTCAAGATATCTGGAAAGAGTGGAAGAGTCCCACTAGGAGCCAACCAATCAACCGTATTGGGGTCCGTTACGTAAACCGTATTGATGTACCTATTACCGATTCGCCAAATATCAACATAGAAGACTATTTAAACGTCTTTCCAAACAACCCTTGCTTAAAAGGGGGGGTCTTAATAGGTCAAATAGTACAAATCACCCAGCCCACAACAATACCGCACTGGATTTATACTATCACATCAACCATAACACCGCCTCCTTCTCCGAAGCACTTCTCACTTCTGCTTGATGTTGACGTGTTCCGGACAGACGAAATTCCGTTGAGAGATGATTCTCTTTGGGAAATTATTGAACATGCAAGAGGTATTAAGAACGATATCTTTGAGCGGTGTATAACGGACAAAACTCGGGAGTTAATTTCATAATGAGTGAACTCGGAACAATAATACATAAGGCAGGAAATCCAATTTTCCCGCTTCTAAATCTTCCAACATATACTGGGAGTAAAGACACCACCTCACTGGTTGGCGTACTAACACGCATCGTCGCCAGCACCAGACCAAGCACGATGAATCAGTCGAAGGAGCTTGCTTATTCATCCAATGCCATCACTCTGGAAGAACAACTCTACAATTCGCGCGCGAATTGTAAACTGAAAATCGCTTCGGTAGCCATGCATCTCAATCAAGATTGGCGCACTCGCTTTTTTATGCAGTTAGATAACCTATTGGATATCAATGAATGGGACGAAGACGACCAACCGGTAACAGATGATTCCTTTTCCACATTGCTTCGATTACTCTTGTCGATCCGTCCCAAGCGGCGTCCGGGTCTAGGTGCTACAAGCAATGGGCATATAATAGCTACATGGACATCAGGGAAAAATCGACTCACCATAGAATGCTTACCAGGAGATCAAATTCGTTGGATTGTGTTTTCCAGTATTGACGACTATAAAGAATCAGCAGTTGGACAGACATCGCTCGATCGAATTACCGACGTGCTCGGCCCATATCAACCAGAACAATGGTTTGATAGATGAAAAGCGGCGACAAACTACCCGATGATCATCATATTATTCGCCGAATACCTTTCGCTAAATTGCGAAAGGACGAAAACGACAATATCATAGGCGTGTTATTTGAAGCATTCAAGTTGAGGCACAACGAACAAACACTCTCCGCAACCTATCTTGAGTATTTTCCCGGCTCCAAAAAAGAGCAAATCAAGCGCGCAGTATGGGCCATCCGTGCAAGCAATTTATCTGTCACTAGCAGGTCGGGGTTCGCTATCGGAAACGTTAATGCCATACACACAGCTTGTAAAAATCGAAATCATAAAATCCGAATTGTTTACGAACCTGAAGATGACAACAAAGCACACTCCTCTGTGCGAAGGTTACCCAGAGATGATACTGATTTACTAGAATTACTAGCGGCCGAAACTTGGTCAGAACTGGTATTAAATAAAGACATCAAACCCGGCGAAGCGCCCGCACCCCCATTTCCCGCATCTCAAACATAAACTTCGTAGCTTCATTGTAAGATTGGTTACATTAGAACTGGTTTCAAAACCGTTCTAATCGTTATCCTCGCGAAAATAGCAGATCATTTGTCCACGGTGATGTGCATGTGTGATCGCCACCGCCTGAGCGTCCGCTCTGTCAGCACTGCCCAACTCACATTAGGTGACAATATACCAATCATCGCCTTGAATTGGTGTTTATCAGCATGCCCCACGCCAACAACAGACTTCTTCACATGGTTGGGCGCATATTCCACCACCGGAATTCCTGAATGCGCCGGCACCAGCAAGGCTATGCCGGAGGCCGGGGTCAATACCCAATATGCGAATCACCTGTGACGCCATGTTTCAGACATAGAACAGAATGAGCCCAAGGCCAACGAAATCGCAAGAAAGCCTTAGGGAGACTGGTAAACTTGAATTCTAAATCTTTGGGTAGTTTGGAAAATTTCTTTCCAAATATTGACGTATTTTATTGGTAAATAGAATTTGAAAAATCGGACCGGGAATAAGTTTTGTTGAAGAGTCGATACATTGTCAGGGTTTATTACTTTGTTGCCATAATATTGGCAGGATTCTATTCAACGACTATTGCCAAAGCCGATCCGCGACTGGATTTGTTTGTGCAGCAATATGAGGCCATGGCAGGTAAACGTCTGCCGCTTTCTCATCGTGACAATCCTTTTAGTCCTTATCTCGACCGGCATTTTGAGTAAGGACTCGACACAAAAGACCGGGCCGAATTGTTGCGATTGCAAAAAAATGGCGACTGCTGGCTCACTGATCGACTGCTGGTTAAAGGTTTCCTGCAACTCTATCCGTTTTTAAAGCCTGCTTTTGTCGATGAAACCAGAGGCCGCAAGCTGAGTTTTATGATCAGTTCTCAATACACCGCACCCGACAAATTTTGCTTTGCCCAAAAAACGCTCAATGAAATACGCGCACGCCGCAACCTCACAGACTTCGCACCTATTGATATAGGATTAGAGATAATGCTCAAGCAGCAAAGAAGGCGCGAGCGCAAACCCGAAACCGACCGGGATATTGTTTCCGGAATACAATTTAGTTTAGGAGGTTCAGCTTTTTGCGGTGATTATCCACCGTCCATAAAAGATGTTCTGGCAAGTGCAAATAAACCGGGAGGATTGATTTTGACAAAGGACGAAGAACTTTACCTAACCCAACGTGCCCGACTCTATGGATTGTTTAAAGAAACTGAATATCGTCGGACTATCGAGAAAATCAAGCAAGCCTTGCAATCTCATGATCACTTCAACAAAATTCTCACAGCCAGCAGAAAATTTCGCCTGCGCGAAATCGAGACAGTGCGCGGTTTTTGGCAGCCTGCGTGTAAACTGTATGTTGAATAAATCGTAACGGTCCGGAGAAGGTTAACCGTTCATCATCTCAATAGCCGTGTCTGAAACTTCAAAATTGGCATAAACATTTTGCACATCATCACTGTCATCCAGCGCTTCCAGCATTTTAAGCAGCTTAACGCCGGTTTCATCATCCAGTTCGATTGAATTTTTCGGTTTCCAAATAATGCCGATTGATTGCGGTTCACCGAATTTTTCCGTCAAGGTTCCCGCAACCTCATGCAATTGATCAGGTTCGCAAATCAGATCATGGCCGTCATCCGTACTGTCGCAATCTTCTGCACCTGCTTCGATCGCCGCTTCAAACATGTCATCGGCTGAAGCTGCATCAGCGGCAAAGGTGATTGCACCGACGCGGTCAAACATAAACGATACCGAGCCGGTTTCGCCCATATTCCCGCCAGCCTTGGAAAAAATAGATCTTACTTCGCTCGCCGTCCTGTTGCGATTATCGGTCAGCGATTCGACGATCACGCCCACACCGCCGGCGCCAAATCCTTCATAGCGCATTTCTTCATAATTTTCCCCACCGGCATCAAGGCTCTTTTTAATTGCCCGCTCGATATTATCCTTTGGCATATTGCCCGCGCGAGCCGCTGCCACCGCTGTCCGCAACCGCGCATTCATGGCCGGATCGGGAGTTCCCAATTTTGCCGCCACGGTAATTTCTTTTGCCAGTTTGGAAAACACCTGCGCGCGTTTTTTGTCCTGCGCGCCTTTGCGATATTGAATATTCTTAAATTTGGAATGGCCTGCCATAGATCTACGCTGCTAGTTGGATTAACGAAATGGGATGAATTGTTGAGGCACGTTGTAAAGGTTTATCGATGCAAATCAACGTTTCTTTGTGCAAAGGACCTTCTTCACGGGCCAAAAAGCATACAGAAAAAACTAAATTTCCCGGTCGAGAAAAAACAAATTATTGCAAGCTTTACATGCCATTAACTTACAGAGTTGCATACTGTGGCCTGAGGTAACACTTGGCGCAACTTGCACTCAAAGGCGTGCAGACAAGTTGCGCTAAATATTTAGACCGATCAAATTATCTGTTTTCAATTATCTCATTTTGAAAACGGTTTGATCAAGACCATGGAAAAGCAAGATGGATGAGCACAAAAGTAATGGCGATGGGGGTACGGGCGCGACGGACATCGACGAGTTAGCCGCCCTGGCAGAACAAACCACACAATCAGCGTGTTCAGCAGTCCTGCTTACTGCCCGCGAGTTGATTAAATCTCATGACCAGAAGTTTGCCATCGAACAGATAATGGCACTGAGCGAAGTTTGCGACGAAGCCAGCCAGCAACTTGAGGTCAGCCAGGATTTTCTCGATCGAAATGATCGCGACGGCGCCCACGCCTCACTCAATCGGGCGATTGAAAATTTGATGAATGTGAGTAATTCAGCGCTATCCGCAGATACGACCGCCACCCGTGTCGCCAGCAACGATACCGCCCTGTTTAGAAGTTCGCGTAAATAACGCCGATTTTACCAAAAATCCGGCAGGCATGGTTCCAACCGGGCGCCAATTCTAAGGGGCGCAACCTTGTCGGCGAGCCCGCTTTTGTCATTCACCTCAACGGCCAATCCACTTATCGTTGCCGCCCCCTTGGCGGCAGAAAACCTGGCAGTAGGAATTTTGCGCAAGAAGCGGCTGATCGGCTCTGCTTTTTCCATACCGATGATTGAATCATAATCGCCGCACATCCCTACATCGCTCATAAAAGCAGTACCACTTGGTAGAATTTGATGATCAGCCGTTGGAACATGTGTGTGAGTTCCAAAAATACAACTCGCCCGGCCATCAAAATAATGTCCTGTCGCTTGTTTTTCCGATGTCGCTTCGGCGTGAAAATCAACTACTGCCACATCACACACGTCACCCAGAGCACAAACGGCTAATTCATCATCAATTGCCGCAAAAGGATCATCCAGCGGGTCCATATAAATGCGCCCCATGGCATTGATGACCAGAACACGCGCACCATTTTTGGCGGTAAACAGCCCCGCACCTTTTCCCGGTGTGCCCTTGGGAAAGTTGAGAGGCCGCAACAAATTTGGCTCGCGTTCGATAAAAACCAGCGCCTCACGCTGATCCCATACATGATTGCCGGTTGTGACAACATCTGCACCGGCATCGCGCAGGTGATTGAAAATATCTTCGGTAATGCCAAAACCGCCCGCGGAATTTTCCCCGTTTACAATGGCAAAATCGATGTCATATTCCTCCCGAAGGCGTGGCAACTCGCGCAAGACAATTTCCCGGCCTGCCCGGCCGACCACATCCCCTAAAATTAACAGTCTCATATATCCATTACCTATGATTGGGGTCTGGGTGGCGATCCGCGGCGGCGATCTCAATAAGCTCACGTTCAGTAAGCACACTGTCCAGCGGTTGATCAAGCTCATCATGTGGAACCCGATCTACTTCTAGACCACTAAAACCCAAGCCAATTGCCCGGATCGGCTTAATTTTCCTTAGAATTTCCAACGTGCGGTCATAAAACCCGCCGCCGTAGCCGAGCCGGTAACCGGATCGATCAAAGGCCAATAGCGGCACCAGCAGAAGGGAGGGAACCACTACGGAGGCATCGACAGCAGGCGTCTTAATGCCAAAATCACCCTCAATAAGGATATCACCGGGACTAAATTCTAAAAAGGTCAAGGGAGCCGCCTTTGCCGTAACCAGCGGCAGGCCTATGATAAACCCGCGCTGATGAAACAGCTCGAGCAACGCCATACAATCAAATTCGGTGCCGAATGGAACATAACCGGTAACCACTTTTTCAAGTCCGGCGGACACGTTGGTATTAAGATATTTTTCAAGCGCCCTAGCACTAGGGACATGACCTTGATCAAACAATTCAGCCCGCCGCGCCATAGCTTTAAGGCGCATGTCAGCTTTTTGTTTTTTGAGAGAGTGTGAATTTCCGGTCATCTACTATAGGCGGAATGTTAGGGGATTACTTTCCCGGATGTGGGCGGAGCCACAATAAGCGTCAGAGTGGGCGGAGCCACAATAAGCGTCAGAGATGTCGATCCCGGGTACCTACAAACGTAGGTGGGCGCCAATTGAATGGAACCACGGTTCCAACCAGCGTCGGCTCCCTTTAGGATCGGTAAGGCCCCGGGAATTGTTCTCCAGACGACAGACGCAGCACCGCCTCAGTTATATTTAGAACCAAGAAGTATGATGTTCCAGTAAATCTTGCTAAATCAGTTGAAAAAAATATCGCCACAGCCAAATTCGGCCGGTTAGGCGTGGATGCGGCCTGCCAGCGCTTCAATGCGTTCAGCCGTTGTTTCGAGCATGGTGGCAATTTCATCCTCATTAGACCGCGTGCGTTCAATATCCGCCGAACGGGCTTCCTTGAGCCCATCAATCTCATCTTTCAGCGAATCGACGGTTTTCAATGCATCTCCCAATTTATCCGCCACCATCAATGCTGCCATTACCATCAATCTCGTATCACCAATTTGGCCAAAATCCATTTTCAAATCAGAAACATACTTATCCAGCATCGCGGCAAGTTCGTGAAGGCGCTCTTCCTCACCGTCTTCACAGGCCATTTCAAATTTACGCTCATTTATCTCGACGGTTATCTGTGCCATCAAAAACTCCTACAACGCGCGATACTTAAACAGCACGCAATACATTTCGAATGTTTTCTGCCGCAGCGCCAAGACGTTCGCTGACTTCATTATTGGCATCCTGCAACACAACTTCCCGCGCCTTCACTCTGACAAGTTCGTTTTCCAGCTCAGATTTTTGCGCTTTTAGCGATTTAATGTCCATCCGGCTTGTTTCCTGGGATTTTTGATCGGTGCTAAACTTGCCGACCGACGCTTCAAGCGCATCAAGCGCCTTATTTAATTTTTCCAATCCGTAACTCAGCCGGGACTGATCTGCCATATTATCCTCTTTACCCTACCCCAATGGCCGACTGGCCCAACTCCAAAACAAACCTATTTTACCGGGGCTTGCATCCTGTTTTTCGCCTTATGCCCGAAATGACAGGTTATTGTCCAAGCGCCCCCCCGGTCAACTCTAACGATCATTTAGATGTGCATTTTTTCGCAAGACGCAATACTTGACCACAGATTGGGGAGTGATTCACAATCTTTGCCACTCAACCATTGACTCTAAATGCCTAATTGGTATTTGTTCAGCGCCCTTCATGATAGAAGTCCCCAGCAGAGCTTTTATCGGGCAAACAATCTGCTTATTTAAGCGATCACAAAAAGACCGATTTAAAATGATGGCACCAGAAATCCAAGCCTCCAGCAACACCGACGATGCGTTGGAAGAGGTGGACACGATTTGTACCGATCACCGATCATTGGCAAACGCAATTCGCGCCCTGTCGATGGATGCAGTGCAAGCAGCCAATTCTGGGCATCCGGGTTTACCTATGGGTGCCGCTGATATTGCAACCGTTCTGTTTACAAAATTTATTAAGCTTGATCCAAAAGAGCCTAACTGGCCCGATCGCGACCGGTTTGTTCTGTCAGCCGGCCATGGATCCATGTTGCTATATTCATGTCTTCATCTGCTGGGATATGAAGACATGACAATTGACGAGCTAAAAAACGTCCGCCAGTTCGGCTCCAGGACCGCTGGTCATCCCGAGTATGGTCATGCCTCGGGCATTGAAACAACCACCGGCCCACTGGGTCAGGGGCTGGCCAATTCTGTTGGCATGGCGATTGCTGAACGTTGGTTGGCCGCGCGTTATGGCGACGGCATCGTCGATCATTACACTTATGTCCTGGCAAGTGACGGAGATCTCATGGAAGGTATTTCGCATGAAGCTATTTCATTGGCGGGACACCTCAAGTTATCGAAGCTCATTGTTCTTTTTGACGACAACCAGATTTCTATTGATGGCCCGTTGAACCTGACAGAAAGCGGCGATCAGATTATGCGTTTCAAAGCTGCGGGCTGGAATGTCTCGCGCATTGACGGCCATGATCCAGACGCCATCGCCAGCGCGATTGCCGATGCCAAGGAGGCCGTTGGCCCCTCCCTCCTCGCCTGCCGCACAAAAATAGGCTACGGCGCACCGCACAAACAAGGCACATCGAGTGCTCATGGTTCGCCGCTTGGCACCGAAGAAATTGCCGCGACCCGCAAAAATCTCGGCTGGAATTCGGAGCCGTTTGAAATCCCCGCCCGAATTCGCGATGCCTGGCGGCTTGGCGGTTTGAAAAGCGCTCAGGCCCGCCGCGCCTGGCAGCAACGGCTTGAGGCGCTGGATGCAGATACCCGGGCGGAGTTTGAACGCTGCACAAGAGGTGATCTGCCATCGGCCATGGGCAAGGCAATTGAGGCTTATAAACAGGACCTGGCCGAAAACCCGCCAACTATGGCAACACGGAAATCTTCTCAAAAGGCATTGGAAGTCATTAACGCAGTTGTGCCTGAAACCATAGCCGGTTCCGCTGATCTAACCGGTTCAAACAATACCAATACTGCTGATACTTTAGCCATCACGCCGGATGATTTTTCCGGCAGGTTCATACATTACGGCATCCGTGAACACGGTATGGCCGGCGCAATGAACGGCATGGCGCTTCATGGCGGGTTAATTCCCTACAGCGGCACTTTCCTGGTTTTTGCCGATTATTGCCGCCCTTCAATCCGCCTGGCAGCCTTAATGAAGCAGCGGGTCATTCATGTTATGACCCACGATTCAATCGGTCTTGGTGAGGATGGCCCTACCCATCAGCCAGTTGAGCATCTGGCAAGTTTGCGGGCTATCCCCAATCTTAATGTCTTTAGACCGGCGGATGCCACTGAAACCGCCGAATGTTGGCAATTGGCTCTCGAAAGCAAGCACAGACCGTCCATTCTCGCCCTGACCCGCCAGGATTTAAAACCGGTTCGACTGGAGTTTACTGAAAACAACCAGTGCGCCCGCGGCGCTTATGAAATTTCAGGCTCGCAAGACGATGCAGTGGTCAGCATTTTTGCGACCGGATCAGAGGTCGAAATTGCCCTCGAGGCCAAGGCAATTCTCGACCAATCCGGCAAGCCCGCTCGGGTGGTATCGGTTCCCTCGTTTGAATTATTCCGGGAACAGACGGAAGACTATCGCCAATCCATCATAGGATCAGCACCGGTAAAAGTTGCTATTGAAGCTGCCATTCGCTTAGGCTGGGATGAGATCATCGGATCAGACGGTCTGTTCGTCGGCATGAGCAGTTTCGGCGCCAGCGCTCCTTATGAGGAATTATACCAGCATTTCGGCATCACCGCCCAGGCCGCTGCTGAGGCCGCTCTTGGTCGATTGTGAGGTTGGGAGAGAATATCCGGCAACTAATTTTGGCGTTAAGAGTTTTTGGGAAAGTTCGATAATAGCGATACTTGTTATCAGGATCGCTTGAGGAGAAAAAAGAAATGGCAGTTCGGGTAGCTATAAATGGATTTGGCCGCATTGGCCGTCATATTTTAAGAGCAATTGCAGAATCTGGAAGAACCGATATTCAGGTCGTTGCAATCAACGATCTCGGCTCACTTGAGACCACAGCTCATTTGTTCAAATATGATTCCGTGCACGATCGCTTTCGCGGCGAAATCAACGTCCTCGAAAATGGCATTGATCTGGGATCCGGCCTCATTGAATGTTTTTCCGAACGCAACCCGGCGGATTTACCCTGGGGCCGGCTTAATGTTGACATCGCGCTTGAATGTACAGGTGTTTTTGCCAGCAAGGACAAAGCTTCTGCCCATCTCGATGCCGGAGCCAAGAAAGTTTTAATTTCAGCGCCAGCCGGCGGAGTTGACGCAACTGTTGTTTACGGCGTCAACCACTTAGACCTCAATAGCAGCCATGATGTTGTCTCCAATGCCTCATGCACAACAAATTGCCTGGCGCCAGTTGCCAAGGTGCTTCACGAATTGTGCGGCATCGAACGCGGATTTATGACAACGATCCATTCTTATACAGGCGATCAGAAAATTGTCGACACTGATCACAAAGACCCCCGCCGCGCCCGCGCTGCAGCTTTGTCCATGATCCCGACCTCGACCGGTGCTGCAAAAGCGCTTGGTCTGGTTTTACCGGAACTCAACGGCAAACTGGATGGCACCTCGGTGCGCGTTCCCACACCTAACGTATCTCTTGTCGACCTGGTTTTTGTACCTAAAAACGATGTCAGTGTGGAAGCGATTAACGCTGCCATGAGTGACGCAGCCAGCGGCAAGCTGAAAGGTGTTCTTGACGTTAACGACGAACCTTTGGTCTCTGCCGATTTCAATCACAATCCGGCATCTTCGGTTTTTGACTTGACCCAGACACAAATCGTCGATGGTCGGCTGGTA
>JAJFHR010000430.1 GCA_021775515.1 Hyphomicrobiales bacterium
TACTGGCCGATCAGTTTTCTGCCTTTATTTCCCGCCTGCCGCAATATTTAAAGGCTCTCGGACGTACGATCGATGAAGCTGCTCCGGGTTGGCTGCGCGATATCGTGGCTGATAAAAAAGGCAGTATTGAAGGCACGTTGACGAATGTGGCTGCGCAAGGGGCGAGTTGGGTTGCTGGCCTGCTGACTTCATTGTGGAGCCGGGGTCTGGCCCTGGTTAATATAATTTCCCTTTTGATTATCACCCCGATAGTTGCATTTTACATGATCAACGACTGGGACCGCATGGTGGCCAAGGTTGACAGTTGGCTGCCGCGAGATCACCAAGAGCCCATCCGCCAAATCGGTCGTGATATTGACCGGGCTCTGGCCGGATTTGTGCGTGGGCAGGGCACGGTCTGTCTAATTCTTGGCGTGTTTTATGCTTTTGGCTTAAGCCTTGCCGGCTTGAATTTCGGCTTGCTCATTGGCCTTATTGCCGGTTTCATAAGTTTTATTCCTTACGTCGGCTCTATTGTCGGGTTGCTGGTTTCCGTTGGAGTTGCTCTGGTACAATTTTGGCCGGATTGGGTGGCGGTAAGTGTTGTCGGCCTCATTTTTGTTGTCGGGCAGTTTATCGAAGGCAACTTTCTTTCGCCGAAACTGGTAGGAAACCGGGTTGGTTTGCATCCCGTCTGGCTGATGTTTGCCCTGCTCGCCTTTGGATATTTATTCGGGTTTGTCGGTCTATTGGTGGCTGTGCCGTTGGCTGCGGCCATTGGCGTGCTTGTGCGCTTCGGATTGGGGAGATATATGGAGAGTGTTCTCTATAAAGGCAAAACAAAACAGCCGGTTGCAAAGAAGCGAGTTCAGGTCAAAAAAACTTCCACGAAAATTTGACGCCGGCTAAAGTGAGTGAGTAGTGCCAGAAAACGTTGATAAGCTTGCCAACCCGCACCAGTTGGTTCTCAATTTGCCATATCGCCCGGCCGTGGGGCGGGAAGATTTTCTGGTTGTTCCTTCCAATGAAGAAGCGGTTGATGCCATAGATGCCTGGCCTGATTGGCAGCATCACGGTCTAGCGCTGGTTGGTCCGGCTGCATCTGGAAAATCTCATTTGGCAAGCGTGTGGCAGGCGAGTTCAAGGGCGATCTTCATATCAACTGGCGATCTTTCGACAAAAAAGGTTCCAGAATTTCTGACTTCAGGTGCCGTGGTTATTGAAGACCTTCCCGGAGAGGGACTGGATGAACCGGCTCTTTTCCATTTGCTGAATTTGGCGCGCGAAGGGGATGCGAGTGTCCTTTTGACTTCGCGAACCCCGCCGGCGCATTGGCCGATAAAACTACCAGACCTTGCCTCGCGTTTGCGGGCATTGCCGCTTGCTGCGCTCAATCCGCCGGATGACGATCTGCTGCAATCAGTGTTGATCAAACTTTTTTCCGATCGCCAGTTGCTGGTAGAGGTATCGGTGATCAAATATCTAGTTGTGCGCATGGAAAGATCAATTGAAATGGCCGCAAATTTAGTTGCAGCATTAGATGAAGCCGCGTTGTCGCGAAAAGTCAAAATTGGGCAGCGGTTGGCAAAAGAGGTATTGGAAAATCTCCAGTCCGGGATAGACTAAGGATGAATAAATCACCCCGAATGCCGGGCGTGGGCTCTCAGGTAAATGAAAATGGCTCCAAGCAGGAAATCTTCAACGACGATCAAGGATACAGCAATAGCGGCGGTCCGCGAAGCTGAGGCAGATGACGCCAACGGGCCAATCTCGGTTCATGAGGCTGTCAGCTCCATTGATCCAACAAGTCCTCAGCGATTTATCAATCGAGAAATCTCCTGGCTGAATTTCAATTTCCGGGTGCTGGAGGAGGCCGGTAATGAAAAACATCCGCTGCTGGAGAGATTGCGTTTTTTATCCATTTCTGCCGAAAATCTGGATGAATTTTTTATGGTTCGTGTAGCCGGGCTGAAGGGACAGCTGCGGGCGGGTATCACCGAGATATCCCAAGATGGCCTTAACGTCAGCCAGCAGTTGGAACGGGTTAATGATCTGGTGGGCAAGCTTGTGGATCAGCAAAGCGCTTGCTGGGAGGAAATTTGTGAAAGATTGACCAATGCCGGTATAGAGCTGGTTGGATCAGAAGATCTAACGTCTGGTGAACTAGATTGGCTCGAAAAATATTTTCTCGACCAGTTGTTTCCGGTGCTGACGCCTTTGGCTATTGATCCTGTTCATCCCTTTCCGTTTATCGCAAACAAAGATTTTTCACTGGTATTAAAGCTCAAAAGCAAGAGCGACGGCCATTTGATGAATGCCCTTCTGCCGGTGCCTCACCAGGTGGGACGGTTTGTCCGGTTACCATCTGAGGAAGCAGATGAGCATGAGGCCGCGCCGTTATCCCCCATCCGCTTTATTATGCTCGAGCAGGTAATCACCTTGTTTGTGCAAAAACTGTTCCCGCGATATGGCATCATCGGCAAAGGAACTTTCCGGCTGCTGCGCGACAGCGATATTGAAATTGAGGATGAAGCGGAAGACCTCGTCAGGTTTTTTGAAAGCGCGCTCAAACGCAGACGGCTGGGAACGGTCATTCGGTTGGAGGTTGATAGCTCGATGCCCGAAGAACTGAAACAGTTTATCGCCGATGAGCTGGGTGTGCATGAACAAGACCTCATTGTGGTTGGCCCGATGATTGGTCTAAGCGATACCGCGCAGTTGATTGTTAATGACCGGGCAGATTTGATGTTTCCACATATGTCGCCGCGGTTTCCAGAAAGGGTCCGCGAACACGGCGGGGACTGTTTTGCCGCCATCAAACAAAAAGATATCATTGTGCATCACCCATATGAATCGTTTGATGTGGTTTTGCAGTTTTTGAAACAAGCCGCAGCTGATCCCGCGGTCGTAGCGATCAAACAAACCTTATATCGAACCTCCCATCAATCGCCAATCATCGAAGCGTTGATTGAAGCAGCGGAAAGGGGGATTTCCGTTACAGCAATGGTGGAGTTGAAAGCGCGTTTTGACGAAGAGGCCAACCTGGAATGGGCTCGCCGCCTGGAACGGGCCGGGGTGAAGGTGGTGTTTGGTTTTATAGAATTGAAAACCCACGTCAAACTCAGTCAGGTTGTCCGCCGTGAAGGGGAAAACCTGGTAACCTACGTCCATCTTGGCACCGGCAACTACCACCCTGTTAACGCGTTGATTTATACAGATTTATCGTTTTTTACCTGTGATGCAGCAGTTGGGCGGGATGCGGCAAAAATTTTCAATTTCCTTACCGGGTATGCCGCGCCTAAAAAACTGGAACGCATAGCTGTTTCACCGCTTAATACCCGAAAAACGATTTTACGCCATATCGACGATGAAATTGAGCACGCTCAGGCTGGGCGACCCGCTCAAGTCTGGGCGAAAATGAACTCCCTGGTTGATCAGGAGATTATTGACGCGCTGTATCGCGCCAGTCAGGCAGGGGTACAGATTGATCTTATTGTCCGCGGGATTTGCTGTTTACGGCCCGGCGTTCCCGGCTTATCGGAAAACATCCGAGTTAAAAGTATTATCGGGCGTTTTCTGGAACATTCCAGAATAGCTTGTTTTGGCGGTGGACATGTTTTGCCATCGCCCCGGGCAAAGGTCTACATCTCTTCGGCTGATTGGATGCAAAGGAATTTGGATCGCCGGGTCGAGGCGATGATCCCTGTGGAAAACGAGACGGTTCATCGCCAGATACTCGACCAAATAATGGTGGCCAACCTAAAAGACAATCAACAGAGCTGGGAATTGCTGCCGGATGGCCGCTCACGGCGGATTAAACCACGAGAGGGCGAACCTGCCTTTAACGTGCATGAATATTTTATGACAAACCCCAGTCTTTCAGGACGCGGACGGGCGTTGCGGAAAAATATGCCTCAGCTAATAACCGAGCCACATTCCAAATCATGAAGTCTAAGGTTGGTAACATGAATGCACGGCTGCGTTATGATGGACGTATCGCTGATTTGGAGCCCGTGTCTATCGTCGATATCGGGTCAAACTCTGTTCGGCTAGTGGTATTCGAAGGTGCGGTACGTGCACCAACGCCTGTTTTTAATGAAAAAGTACTCTGTGGTCTGGGGCGCGGCGTTGCTACGACCGGTGAAATGTCACAGCACGCAATTGATCATGCGCTGCAGACTTTATCCCGGTTTAATATTTTGAACCGCCACCTTGGCGTGAAAAATACATTTGCGGTAGCTACGGCTGCTGCCCGCGATGCAAAAAACGGGGGAGCATTCATTAAAGCTGCCAAACGGGCGCTTGATGCACCAATTAATGTCTTGTCCGGCAAAAAGGAAGCCAAGTTTGCAGCCTATGGCGTGATGTCGGGGATCCCAGGGGCGAGTGGACTGGCAGGAGACCTGGGCGGAGGCAGTCTTGAACTGGTGCGAATTGACGAGGGCGAAATAGGCGATGGCATTACGCTGCCGCTCGGACCCTTGCAGCTTGCCGACGTTGCTGGCACCTCGATAAAAAAGGCCAGCGAATTCATCAGCCAACAGTTGGACCGTGTAAACTTCATGGAAGACCAAAGCGGTGTAGATTTTTATGCAATTGGCGGAACCTGGCGCAACCTGGGACGCCTTCATATGGCGCAAAAGGACTATCCGCTTCACGTCTTGAACAACTACGTCATACCGGGCCGCGAAGCCCGGACGCTTATACAAGCGGTGCGCAAGCTTTCTGCAGCCTCACTGCGCGACATTAAAAGTGTGTCACCGGCGCGTGCTGAGACCCTGCCGCTTGGGGCGCTGGTTCTCGAGGCCATTCTGCGCCGAAATAAAATTCGTAATCTGATAATCTCATCAAACGGCGTGCGCGAGGGTGTGCTTTTTTCAAAGCTGGGTAAAAAAGTGCGCAAACAAGATCCATTGTTGGCGGCGTGCCGAGATTTAGCAGTTTTGCGGTCGCGGTCGCGCGACCATATAGAAGAACTTATTCCCTGGACTGATCAACTTTTTAAGAAAAGCGGCCTGGAAGAAAGCGGTCCCGAGCGTCGCTTGCGCCATGCTGCGTGTCTGGTAGCGGATATCGGTTGGCGTGCTCATCCTGATTATCGCGGTGAACAAAGCCTAAATATCATTGCCCACGCCGTGTTTTCGGATATAGACCATGCCGGCCGGGCATTTTTATCATTGACGGTTTATCACCGTCACGATGGCGAAAAAGAGGGCTACCCCGGCTCAAGATTAAGGGAGTTATTAGACGAAAGGGCTATGCAGCGTGTCCGTATTATTAGTCAGGCCTTGCGACTGGCATATTCATTATCCGGTGCCATGCCGGGAATTTTACCGCAGATATCTCTGAAATATAAAATCGACACTCTAATTATGAAAGTGCCGGAGAAGTTTCAGCCGCTTGTCGGCAGCAGTGTTGAGCGGCGGTTGAATTCACTGGCCAAGGTGCTTGGACGTGAAGCCAGAATATTTATTGGTGATTAATTTATCGAGTGCAAATTCGCGAAGATGTTCATTCCGTTGGTGAAGATCGGGACACCAGGACCGCTTTTCCCTTAGATATTCCAATCATAAGGCCGCCGTGTTTAAGTTTAAGCGCGTCCTCACCAAAAAGCTCGCGGCGCCATCCTGTTAATGCCCGGACATCGGCATGATCGTCAGCTGCTATGCGCTCAAGATCATTAACAGTGGCAATAAGTTTCTGGGCAACGTTGTGTTGTTCGCTCGAAATCTTGAGAGAAACTTTTAACAAATCAACGATGGGGCCAATACCGTTGGGTAGAGCGTTTCGGGTTTGTATCGCCGGTAGGGCATCCAAATTAAAAGTGAGCC
>JAJFHR010000044.1 GCA_021775515.1 Hyphomicrobiales bacterium
AGGGCATAGCGTGTGGCTGATTAATACCATCTCGCTGGAATTCCTGGAAGCCATGGGTCACCTGTTTATTTAGTTGCGTTTGCAACAATATGGGAAGTAATAGATGTAATTGCAACTAGTTTTTGATATAAAGTTTTATGACACAGAAAAGCCAACAATTAGCGGCGACAGCCTGGGCGCGGCTCATTCGTGCTCAGCGAACCGCACTTGAGAAGGTCGAGCAAGACCTGAAGGAAGAAGATTTTCCTCCCCTGGTCTGGTACGATGTCTTGCTAGAGCTGGAGCGGGCACCAGAAGGAATGTTGCGTCATCGCGCCCTTAATGACGAGATGTTGCTTCCCAAGCACAATCTCACCCGGCTGATTGATCGCATGGAAAAACAGGGCCTGGTATGCCGTAAGAGCTGCAATATCGACAAGCGTGGATCATTTGTCTGTATTCTGGAAAAGGGGAAAAAGTTGCGCAATAAAATGTGGCCGGTCTATGAAAAGGCGATTGAGCGCCATTTTGCCGGTAAATTTTCTTCCAATGAACTAAATATGCTGGCAGATTTGCTGGCGCGTTTGTGACGGTTGTTGTGACTTGGCAGGAAAGTCAATCTGGAATGTGTGGCGGGGATAGGATATGCGCGCTGGAGAAGCAAGAGTTGGCGAGCTGCAACGGCGAATGTCAGATGAGGGCATCGACCTGTTTATTTTCAACGATGCAGACAACATCACCTATTTTGCCGAGTACTGGAATTATTTAGGCATGGAATTTGGGCGGGCAACCCTGTTGATCGTTCCGCGCGATGATCCACCAATTTTGATAACTCCAGCGATGGAATCTGAAATGGCCCGGGCAATGACTTGGATTGTGGATATTCAGGAATGGTCAGATGGTTCAGGCGCAGAGTGGGCGCGCCCGGTTGAGCGGGTATTGGATAATTCTGCAATCCATACTATCGCAATTGAACCGGCAAAAACTAACAGTCAGGTGCTGGATCTAATCAGATCATTGTGTACGGGCAAGGTTCTGAAGGACGGGTCTCATGTTGTCTGTGCCATGAGAATGATTAAAACTGCAGAAGAATTGGTAGTTATGCGACAGGCTGGCCAGGTGGCAGCGGCAATGGCTGAAGGCGGCAAATCGGTGATTGCAGAAGATGTGCCCGAATACGAAGTAGCCTTGGCCGTAATTGCGGCGGGAACTCGCAAGGCGGCCTCTCTGTTGACAGATACGGGTCAGGGCCAATTCCATTCTCCCGCAGTTTACAATCTGCAAATACTGCAATCCGGCCATCACACTTGTATGGTCCATCGCCGCTCGAACGTTCGCCGCATTAAACATGCAGAGCCGGTTTATCTGTGTTTTTGCGGTATTGCCAATTTCAAGAATTTTAAACTCGGATTTGATCGGGAGTTTTTTGTCGGCGAAGTTCGCGATAGCCATGCCCGCGTATATGAAACAACACTCAAAGCTCAACAAGCTGCACTTGCCGAAATAAGGCCGGGGGCAGTCTCGGAAGATGTTAACGCTGCCGCTGAGGAAGTCTATCGTTCGGCGGGTTTTGATCCTTCGTATCGCACCGGCCGCAGCATCGGCTACTCCTTCCTCGAACCACCGGAACTTAAGCGCGGCGACAAGACGGTTTTGAAAACAGGTATGACCTTTGCAGTCGACGGCGGCATAACCGTGCCGGGTGAGTTTGGTGGCCGGGTTGGAGATTCAATCGTCGTAACAAAGAACGGGTTTGACTATCTAACAGACTACCCGCGCGATCTAACGATTATCTAAACCTCTGCAAATATTTCACCCGGCTCACCCATTCAAGCTTTAGTTGGCAGCCTCAAGCAGCTCAGCCACGTATTCCCAGTTGACCAGGTTTTCAACAAACGCTTTGAGGTAATCAGGCCGCGCATTTCGGTAATCGATATAGTAGGAATGTTCCCAAACATCACAGCCAAGCAGGGGAACGGCTTCATAAACCAGTGGGTTTTCACCATTGGGAGTTTTCATGACTTCCAGTTTGCCGTTTTTCAAAGCCAGCCATGCCCAGCCCGAACCAAATTGGGTTACACCGGCATTAATGAACGCTGCTTTAAATTCTTCAACAGAACCAAGATCTCCGATAATTCTGGCTTCAAGGCCGCCCGGAATAGCGCCGCCACCATTGGGTTTCATCCAATTCCAGAAGTGCAAGTGGTTATAATGCTGTCCTGCATTGTTGAACAATCCGGCATTAGAACCAAAAGAACCCTGAACTATTTCTTCGAGGGATTTACCTTCCAATCCCGAACCTTCAAGTAATTTATTTCCGTTCACAACATAGGCGTTGTGGTGTTTGTCATGATGAAATTCGAGCGTTTCAGCCGACATATAAGGCTGCAGAGCATCATACGCATAAGGCAGATCAGTTAGTTCTAAAGCCACGTTCTTAAGTCCCCAAATTAAAGATTGACGCCTAAAGTTTCTATCCATTTGCGTTGGAGTAATATTCCAATCACCCGTTGCTAACAAGACGAAACCAATTTGCCGGTAACCTAACGCCATAACCCGATTGAAGCAAGGTATCTGGATACTCGAAATCGTGATAAGTAGAAGCGCAGAAATCAAGTTGGCAATGAAGAGGCAAGTGTGACC
Source organism: Hyphomicrobiales bacterium (assembly GCA_021775515.1). Lineage (GTDB taxonomy): Bacteria > Pseudomonadota > Alphaproteobacteria > Rhizobiales > JAJFHR01 > JAJFHR01. The sequence continues at coordinate 2,623 of JAJFHR010000044.1, forward strand.
CTGGTACTGGTGACCGGCGCTACCGGATTTTTTGGTCGAGCTTTAACTGCGCGATTGCACGCGCATGAACTGGAAGTGCGGGCCAGTGTTCGCTCCTTGATGAACGATCTGGAAGTGCCGTGCTTTTTGATCAATGACATCGGTCCTGACACCAACTGGCATGAGGCTATGCGTGGTGTAGACACGATTTTTCATCTCGCCGGCCTGAGCGAAGGTGCCGATCCGACGGTTAGGGAGGAAGATTATGACCGCGTTAACGCCCAGGGCACTTTGCGGTTGATCAACGAAGCAGCCAGAGCCGGGGTTTCGCGTATCATTCTGGCA
>JAJFHR010000431.1 GCA_021775515.1 Hyphomicrobiales bacterium
TGGCAGCCTATCTAATTCTCGTTGCTCTGGTTTTTGTCGCCATCAATTTCCTGGTGGATATCCTTTATCTGGTGGTTGATCCGCGACTTCGTTCGTCAGGTTCAGTTACGTCCGGAAACGGGGGAAACTGAACCATGGCGAAATTGTACAAGAAGTTTGACCCCGCTGATGCGTTACACCGGTTTTTCGACAGTGACGTGTTTTACAGTTTCCGCACTTCGCCGGTAACGGTCATATCTTTTGTCATAACCCTTGTGATATTTATCTCCGCAGCATTCGCACCCTGGCTCGCGCCCTATGATTCATTTGACCCGGCGAGTGTAGAATTAATGAACGCCTATACCCCACCAGCGTGGGCAGAAGACGGCACCAGTGATTTTTTCTTAGGCACTGACGATCAGGGCCGGGATATTCTTTCAACCCTGATGTACGGCAGCCGCATTTCGCTTCTCGTCGGATTTTCCGCCGTCATTTTTTCTATTATACTCGGTGTCGGCCTCGGGTTGCTGGCCGGCTATCTTGGCGGCTGGACTGATATAGTAATTATGCGCCTGGCCGATGTGCAACTAACCATTCCGGCAATTCTTATCGCGCTGATGATTGATGGTGTCGCCCGTATCCTGGTACCGCCCGAATCCCGCGAACTCATGGCTATTTATGTCTTGATCATTGCCATTGGCATTTCGGACTGGCCACGATATGCCCGTGTCACCCGCGGTGCCGCGCTGGTCGAACGCAACAAGGAATATGTTTCCGCTGCCCGTGTCATTGGCGTGAATTCATACAAGATCATGTTCAAACACGTGCTGCCCAATGTCATGGGGCCAGTGCTCGTGTTGGCCACCATCGGACTAGCCCTGGCGATCATTACAGAAGCCACGCTGTCTTTTCTCGGTGTCGGAGTTCCGCCTACCACACCTTCTCTTGGAACACTTATTCGCGTTGGAAATAACTTTCTTTTTTCAGGCGAATGGTGGATTACGCTTTTCCCGGCCTTGGGACTGGTCATTCTGGTTCTTGCAGTCAATCTTTTAGGGGATTGGTTGCGCGATGCCCTTAATCCCAAGCTGAGATAAGAAAAACATGAGCTTACTGGAAGTAAAAAATCTACGCGTCGAGTTTCCCACAAGGCGGAGTGACCTATTGGCGCTGAATGATATTTCGTTTGCTATTGAGGCCGGCGAAGTTCTTGGTGTAGTGGGTGAATCAGGTGCTGGAAAGTCACTCACCGGCGCGGCCATCATCGGACTTCTCGAGCCTCCTGGAGAAGTTACCGCAGGCGAAATCAGCTTCGAAGGCAAACGCATTGATAATCTTTCTTACGATGAAATGCGCCAAATTCGCGGCAGCAAGATCGGCACGGTTTTTCAAGATCCCCTGACCAGCCTAAATCCGCTCTATACGGTGGGCCGGCAATTAACCGAGACCATATCACTGCATACCGGCATGTCGCAGGATGACGCCTGGAATAGAGCCATCGAGTTACTGGAGGAAGTCGGAATTCCCGCCGCCAGGCAACGTATAGATTCTTACCCGCACGAATTTTCCGGCGGCATGCGCCAACGTGTCGTTATTGCCCTTGCCATTTGCGCTAACCCCAAGCTTATTGTCGCCGATGAGCCGACCACGGCTCTGGATGTGTCGATTCAGGCGCAAATCATCGCGCTCCTTAAGCGTTTATGCAAAGACCACGGCACCGCTATCATGCTGGTTACCCATGATATGGGTGTTATCGCTGAGACCGCTAACCGGGTTGCCGTCATGTATGCTGGCCGCATCGTCGAAATTGGCGATGTTTACGACGTCATCAAAGATCCTCAACACCCCTACACCAAGGGTCTGATGGGCTCGATACCGGTTCCCGGCCACCGGGTTGAACGCCTGCCGCAAATTGACGGCACCATGCCGAGACTGACCAATATCCCGACAGGATGTGCCTTTAACCCCCGTTGCCAGGTTACCTTGGAGAAGTGTTTTAATCAGGTACCTGAGCTCATGGATAGTAACGGACAAACCCAAGCCCGGTGTTGGCTCTACGGCCAGGAGGCGGCCAATGGCTGAAAACTTGCCACAGAGCTCATCAACAACGCCCCTGGTTAATATCAAAGGCCTGGCCAAATATTTCGATGTTTCCAAACCCTGGCTGTCCCGGCAGATCGAACGCTTGCCACGCCTGGTGCTCAAAGCCGTTGATGGCGTGGATATTCAAATTCGCAAAGGCGAGACTTTTAGCCTGGTCGGTGAATCAGGTTGTGGCAAATCAACCATTGCCAAACTTGTCGTCGGCCTCACTGAGCCAACACGCGGCAGCATTGAATTTGACGGTGTTTCCATCGATAACAAGGAAAACATGCAGGCCTTGCGGCGGCGCTGGCAGATGATTTTTCAAGACCCCTATGCCAGTCTTAATCCTCGCTGGCGGGTTTTTGATATTGTCGCCGAGCCCATCCGTGTTTTTGGATTGGTCAGCTCAGATGAGGAGCTTGAAAATAAGGTTGGTGCCTTGTTGACGCAGGTCGGCCTTGCGCCGGAAGATGGCCGCAAGTTTCCGCATGAATTTTCCGGTGGCCAGCGCCAGCGAATTTCCATTGCCCGCGTCCTGTCGAGCAATCCGGAATTTCTCGTCTGTGATGAGCCGACATCTGCGCTGGATGTCTCTGTCCAGGCGCAAATTCTCAACCTGATGAAAGACCTGCAGAAAGAGCTCGGACTCACCTATCTGTTTATCAGTCATAATCTGGCGGTTGTTTATCACGTCTCAGACAAAATTGGCGTGATGTACCTTGGCCGGTTGTGCGAGGTCGCCAAGGCCGATGAACTGTTTAAAAATCCCAAACACCCTTATACCCGGCTTCTGCTCGATACTATTCCCAACATTGATATGGATGGCGAGGACAGAACCCCTGTTGCCGGTGAAGTCCCCAACCCGATAAACCCGCCATCAGGGTGCAGTTTTCATCCCAGATGTCCTTTTGCCAATGACAGATGTAAAACGGAAACACCCAAATTCATCGGAAATTCGGATCATCCAGTGGCCTGCCACGCGGCTGAAGAGGGCCGGTTGCCCTCCAAGTAAAGCCTTCTGGCAGGCGTGATCTGAAAGCCGTTCTATTACTGAGTATCGTTTTTCATGAATTTCCAGTCAGCGGCGGCAAAAACCACCTGCGGGTTTTGACCTCGCCTGACACGGATAGAGACTTTGGAGTTCAGATGGTCTGATAACATACCAAGTTGTTCGGGCCGCACACGCACCTGAATTTTCTCACCGGGTTTTTGTTGCAGCAACATCGGATAATTCTCCACCGCCTCAATGCGCTCAATCTCAATGATCAGTTCACCAAACTTCTGTCCCGGTTCTGCCGGTGCAATACCAATCACCATGCCGATGATGATCGCCCAATTTTCAATTATTGATACCATTTTGGCAACCTCCGTGGAAATTTGCTTCTGCCAATCTACGCACAATGGCCTTGGCAATTGGTTGGCCCGTCTGCTCTTCAAAGCAGTTATAGGCAGGCGATGGATTTACCTCAAGGCAAACATATTCGCCAGTGTTTGTCTCTATAAGATCAATACCGCATAGCGGCAGGTCCAGCGCCTGTGACAACCGACGGCATTTCGCCGCAATTTCTTCAGGCAGGTCCATCGCTTCATATGTCGCGGTGCCACCCTCGTCAGCCGCATAGCGATAATCTATCACCGCACTGCAAATGCGAGTTGCAAACACTGCCGAACCGACAACATGAACCCGAACGTTATCTCCTTCGATCAATTCCTGAAACTGCGTCGGCAGAACTCTAATTTGGTCCAGGCGCGCCGCATTAGCTGTCGTTAACTCGCGGACTATCGAGCGGTGAGCGCTAATTGATTTGAAGATCACCCGGCCGCATTTACGTTGAAAATCCCTGACTTTTTCAGGCTGATTGGTAATAAGAGTTTGTGGAGAACGCAGGCCCGCTTTTGCGATCAATTGTGCCTGATAGGGCTTTGACATGTTGCTGTTGGAATTTTTTAAGCGGTTCATCACATGGCAGTTAGCCGTTTCAAGCCAATCATTTAACATCGCATTCCAGGCCTCAATCCTGGCCCGGGCATGATTGGTTGCCGCCATATTGGAATTATATTCCGGCAGGTTGTGGTAATCCATTAACCTCACATAGGCTCCCGTCACATGGCCAAGATCCAACTCACCTCCAGGACTATTATAGTGCAATGTCTTGCTTGTGCCCGAAATCGTAATTCCAAAGCTGGTTGTAGCACTCTCGCGCTGGTTTAACATGAGGGTCTCTATTCCCAGTTCTTCCGCAGTTCTGGCGATTAGGCGTACTGGCGGTTCGCTGGGTATGCCGCACAGAAGTATCATGACACACCCTCCAAAGCAGCACGGGTCAGCAGATCAGAAGCAGCGGCAATAACGGCATCATCCGTTAGCGGAGGATAAGGATCAATAGTACAAAGTCCGATTTTTCCCGCACCCAGATCCCTTAAGCTGATTTCAGCAAAGGTCAAATTGCGCGTGCGGACAGCGGCTAATGCCATGTCACGCATCTTAGGTGTAACCACCTCGCCGAAGACCGATTGCCCAACCACGGTCAGTCGTCGACGCGGGTATAAATCGGGATCGGCAAGCCTGAGCGCCGGTTGCCCCGCCAACAAGGTTTCAGGGATCGGCACAAACGGGCGGCCTGTCAAAGCCGCTTCATCCATACAGGGCAGAAAGGGCACAACCACACCTTCCATTTTCGGCAGGTACCGGGAGTTAGAAGCAATTGCAATGGGTTCACTGGCATTATTTTGCTCCGCGAACCGGAGATGGTCCTCTAAGGGCGACGAACGGACACCGCAAAGGTTTCCGGCATGAGGCCGGTTGTGAACCTTGGTGCCGAGTTGTTCAAGCCAACTCAAGATCAGGCTGTAAAATTCGCCTTGGGCATAGGTCCTGTCAGATCGTTTTGCCCGGGAAAACTGGGGCGGGTCGACCTGGCGAATACGGCACAAAACCGCACTAATCATCGCATTTGTCAGAATACTGCCATTGCCAAGGGTAATTTCTGTTTGGCCGAGCGGATCGTGTAACCAGCTTGGTGCCAACAATAATTGATCCGTCGAGATCAGCTCTACAGTTAAACCTTCTCTTCGCTGAAGTCTCCGCACCACCTGCAGCGCTCCAAGATCATTCGGCTCGGCTATGACAAGCACTCGCGGAATGAAGTTGCAGCCCACTGCAGGTGGCTGGGAGGCTCGGCCCACGCCCGCACTCCTCATCACATCACCGCTTATAGCCCGGTGTATCCATCAACCGCTTGTCCGTGAGGCCCTGTTGCTCGAGATCTTCCTGCAGATCAACAATGTCCTCCTCGCCACTGATCGCACTGGCTTCAAGATCGGGCCGCAGAGCGGCGTCAATGAACGGCTCAAGATTTCTTACAGCGGTTTCAAGGCTGGCAACCCGCGCACTTAAATCGCTGTCCGCCTGCTCAGCAGGATCAAGCCTGTCGCGGAAATCATATTCCCAGCCCTTGTCAATGCCGGCACGCTTGTCATTGCCAAGGCGTTTGTCATAACCGACGCGTTTATCAATTTCAGGTTTTTCCGGGCGTTTGTCATCGTACAGTCGCTTCTCAATATATTTGTCCCAGCGTTTGTCATAGATCCAGCGCTTTTCAATTCGTTTGTCCGAAACTTTGTCGCGAAAGTCCTTAAGCACCGACTTGGCACACCTTACCCGCAGATCGGCTGTCATGGTTGCCGCACTCGCTGATATTGCGGTAACCGCAACGCAGGTATCATTGCCCGCATAGGATCGCGAATTAGGCGTAGACCCATTATCAAAAGTCGTATTGCTGGATGAGCCCGGATAAACGTCGCCGCCATCGCCACGGTTTACGGCATTTCCCAGGTCGTCCTGGCCATCGGCCTGCTCAAGCGCAACTTTAGGGTGCGCCTCGTTAGAGTTTGACGAGATCGCCTCGTCAATATGCCAAATGCATAGACCTGCTGCGGGAATTTGTGCGTCAAAGTCGGTTTTTTGCCTATTTTCCACCAGGAAATATTCTTGTCCTGCAGCCCCATCTTTCCACAATCGGAATATTTCGTGGCCAAGTTTTACATCCTGTATCGACCGGACACCGTTTGTCGTCACATTTGTTACAGTGGTCCAACCCTGATTAGCCTTGCACCAGGCCGAGGGGTGCGCTGGCGTATCACCGCCACCATTCCACGATCCGCCTCCCATCAAACACCAATTACCAACACCTTCGGACGATGAATCCGTATCGTAAAGATCAGGAAAGCCAAATAATAGATGGCCCAGTTCATGCGCGCATACGCCAATACGGGCATCCTCCGGCACGGTGAGATAGGCATAGATTATCGAGCCATCCGCATTCATTTGTGAGCGCAGAACCCATTTGTGCGACCAGATATGGTTGGCATTACCGGTAACTTCTGCGCCGGGTCCGGCATGAACCACAATATAGGCATCGACAAAACCATCGCCATCATTGTCATAGGTGGCAAAATTTACATCCGGATTGGCAGCTTCTGCCGCATCACGCGCCAAATCACGGGTGTTGGGGTTTGTATTTCCCGTCCCCGAGGCGCCATTGGCATAATTCACCAGGGTGTCTGGCATGGTATAGGGCCCGACCACCTGTCCAGAGATCGTCACCAACCCGTTAGTCGCCTCGGTAAAATATTCGCGAACACTGCCTGTCGGCACCTGGCCAGTGGAGAAAAACAGCTCATCAAAATGCTGCTGGGTCGCCTGAGCCCCAAATGCCTGATCAGTGAACTCCGCCAGAACAACAACCACATTGACCACACCGCGCAGTGGTGCACGCTCCAATCCCACATTACGCGCCACCGCAGGGGGAGTTCCCAGCGGCAGCAGGCTCCCCGGTATTATCAGGCCATCATTAAAACCAACTTTCGGCCGTTGGCGCAAAGCTGTCATGTGCTCCATACCGTCGGGAGCAGATTTACGCATTTTCGCTAGAGCCTTGTTAATCTTTTTTTGCAGGGCTGGCGCGGGAGCCACACAGCAGCGCTCCCCATCATCAGAGCCCTGATTTGCTATATAAATCTTTTCAATGTCTTCAAGGAAATCTACATCGTTGGCCGCGATTTGCCGTTTCATTGGGCGGTCCAGAGTATCATTAGGCATATTCACCTCCCTGCACAAATGATGATCAGCAGGGTTTTCATCAAACCCCACTGCCCCAACCGCATTATTTTTGTAATTTGTATATCTTATAAGAAGTGGAGAAAAATAGCAATATTGTCCATTCCGAATTTTTCCAGCCGTTTGTTCCGTCAGTTAAAATATTGAAATAATTTGTATATTCACACCAAATACAAGATTTTTGCCATCAGAAAATAGTCATTATGTCGCACTCAACTGATATACATATCCCTAAAGTCATTCTTAACTCAATTAATAGTACCTTGATCACATCGATTGCATCTTTTCGGGGATTGGGATACAGCCATCGTGAATAATTTACTTCAGCATCCACTGCTTGCGGCAAAAAGACTGATTCGCGCAGTCTCTATTCAATACCGTATGATCGCTCTGGTAGTATTATCAGCCGTCGGTTTTACGGTAGTCGGCGGCATCTACTGGATCAGCGATCAGCGCGTTGCCCGGGCATTCGAGGAACTCAGCACGCTCGCCAAAAAACATTCCAAAGCCACAGAGTTACGAATTTCGATACTCAATCTACGCGCTGCAGAAAAGCAATTTCTCGGTGTAAAATCTCTAAAACTTTCCGACGTGCTCACAGAAAGGCGGCAAATCGCTTCTTCTATCCAAAAAGCATCCCTCCGGGCCTTTGATAAGACGACCTTTTCTTCTTTGCAGGAAAGTTTTACCAAATATGCAACCCAACTTCGCGAATTAACCGAAGTACAGTCCACCCTCGGCTTCAGCGATGGCGGCGCCGTTGTCGCCAATATTACTGACGGAATGGCCGAAATGACGAGCTTGACCGCAATCCTCAGCAATGATGCCGCAAAAATGGAAAAACGCATCAACGAGGAAATGGAATTCGACGAAACAGCGGTGCTGCTCAAAATTCAGAACATGTTGCAATCAGTCAGGATTTACGAAACAAAATTGTTCTCCTTGAACGAAGCAGCCTATGTTTCACTCATTGATAGCAAACTTAAAAAAATTTCCGGAGCCTTGTCGGGGGGCGAATTGGATGAAGATTTTGTCAAAGAAGTGTCCGGTCTTATTTCCACTTACCAAAAGACCCTGCGCAAATGGGCTGAGCTTTACCTGAAAAGCGCTGAACTGGCTCAAAAATCCGACGCGGAATATCAAACGCTCAGCAAAAAAATTGATCTTGGGCTTGCAGCCTTTAACACCAAGACCACAGCAATAAACAATCAACTTCAAAAACAGCGCTCGCAGGCCAAAATCATGATGATGATCGCCTTTGCCTCCGCTTTAGTGCTGGTAATTTCACTGGGTATTCTGGTCGGCAACACAACGGCATTTTCCATACGCCGCATGACCAATGCAATGAACAATCTGGCGGAAGGCAATATGGATTTTGAAGTTCCCAGTCAAAACGCCAAAGATGAAATCGGTGAAATGTCCAAAGCCGTCACCGTATTTCGCGACAATGCTTTAGCCCGACTGAAGCTTGAATCCAAACAGACAGAAGATCGCGAACGCCGAGATCGCCAGCAGAAAAGAATTGAGGCATTAATCGCCCAGTTTCGCGATAACTCAGAGCGCATGTTGGGATCTGTTGATGGCAATGCCGATCGCCTTAAAACCACGGCTGAAACTCTCGCCAGCCTGGCTGAGGCGGTAACCACCCGTTTAAGTGAAGCCAACAGCGCCTCTCAGGTCGTCGCAGAAAACGTCAATTCCATGGCGGCAACGTCTGAGGAACTATCAACATCAATAGACGGCATCAGGCTGCGGGCTCGCGACAGTGCTGAAACAGCACGCAAAACAGCCGATTCAGCTAAGGAATCAAGCCAAAAGATTGAAGTGCTCAACACTGCGGCAACCGCTATTGGTAATGTCATACAGCTAATCCAGGAAATTGCCGAGCAGACTAACTTATTGGCACTCAATGCCACCATCGAAGCCGCACGCGCAGGCGAAGCCGGCAAGGGATTTGCTGTTGTGGCAACTGAAGTTAAAACTCTCGCCAGTCAGACTGCCAAGGCAACCGACGAGATTGCCCAGCAGATCAACTCTATTCAGGCATCAACGGTCGAATCTGTAGCCGCCATCACTCAAATAGGTGATTATGCAAAAACCGTCTTCGACCATACGTCAGATATTTCGCAGGCAATCGAGG
>JAJFHR010000432.1 GCA_021775515.1 Hyphomicrobiales bacterium
GTGAAAGAATCGGGTGTCACCCGGCCCTGGGTTTGCCGTTGCAACCGGTCGTCCCCAATCGCATTTGCCGCATTAAGGGCCTCGTCGATATCGCCTTCTTCGAGTACTTTTTTAGCGCTTTCCGTATTATTGGCCCAAACTCCAGCAAGGCAGTCCGCTTGAAGTTCCATGCGCACCTGTAAGGCATTGGCCTTGATCTGGCTGGTGCGTCTCTTGGCTTCTTGGACTTTGGCGGAAATTCCCAACAAAGTTTGAACATGATGGCCAACTTCATGGGCGATCACATAAGCCTGAGCAAAGTCACCCGGTGCATCAAACTTTGTTTTCATCTCGCGAAAGAAGCCCAGATCTATGTATATTTTCTGATCGCCCGGACAATAAAACGGTCCGGTAGCAGATTGCGCCATGCCACAGGCTGAGCGCACAACATCAGTGAACAACACCAGTTTTGGTTCTTTATAAGACCGGTTCAGCTGTTTAAATTGAGCATTCCAGGTATCCTCGGTATCGGCGAGGACAACAGCAACAAATTTTACCAGCTTGTCGTTGGCTTTCGAAGGCTGAGAGGTTGTCCGCGAGGAGGGAAACTGTTGTCCGGTGCCGTTCGTGGGTAACCCTTGAAAAATAACGGAAGGATCGACACCAAATACCAGCATTAATACGACAATAACGATCAGGCCCAACCAGCTTAAACCACCGCGTTTGCCGCCCATTTGGAAGCCGCCGCTGCCACGGCGAGGCAATCGAAATCCGCCTCTGCGCCGACCCGGAAAAGAAAACCCCCGGCCGCTTGATGACCCGCGTTGATCTTCAATATTTTCACTTTGTCTACGTCCGCGCCAACGCATTTCTCCACGCCCCTTAATTCAAATACAGCCCTGTAGACTACAATATTAGCATTACTATCAAAATTGAGCCGGAATATTTTCCGGGACGCACAAGATTTAACCCAGTCACTCATAAAAGACGGAATGAAACCGTGCTTGCGTGTAAAATCTCGTTTATACGCAAGCCCCACATAAGACGGCTAATCAATAATTTCCAGTTTGGCGATAGTGTTAAAGCTTTGATTATTACACTATTTAAAACAATTTGTTGTTCAGGATTTGAATTAGAACCTTATTTTAACCACTCATTGTTATGATGTGCGCGATTTATGTTCCTGGGGATTGGGAGCAGAAGAATTCACCCGAGCAGGGCAATAATTACAACGGGAAAATACCAAAATGCAGACCGCTTCGAACATCATCAAGCTGGTCCGCTATGGTTACATTATCAGTTTGGCTTTGATGGCAGCTATAAGCTTCGGGTTTTATGATTCAGCCCGAAAAAAGAGCGCTGAAATGCAACATATCGGACAGCTGTCATTTCAGTTTTCCGTGCTTGATCGGTTAATGCAAGATATGGCGAACAAAGCCTCAAAGATTGCTGTAGCTGATGATACCGCAACTATTTCTTCGTTGAAAAATGCGCTGAAATTCTACTCTAAAAGGGTGAATTCTCAGTTTGAAAAGGTTATTTTGCAGTGGGATCAAACTAGTCCTGATGTAAAAAAACAAGTGATTAAGTCATCCCAATTTATGATGGGTAGTGATCCCTTTCAGCATCATCGGCGGATGTTCAGCGTTCGTGGCATTGATAAAATTGACAAGTTGGACGACATCAAATGGATGGGTGGATCTGCCGCCGGTGTTTATCGCAGCTTCGTATTTCCTTCTAACCGGCACATAGAGGACATTCTTCGCAATTACCATGACAAACTGATTGGGCAAATCAGGGACCTGATTAATTGGTTCATCATAATAGGTATCGGAAGTTTAATGGCCTTAGGTGCCTTTGTTTTCTTGCCGTTGGAGCGCTCAATTGCCCGTATTATCACTGACTTGGATCATTTAAAAAACACGGCTGAGAATGCAGATCGGGCCAAAAGCGAGTTTCTCGCCAATATGAGCCATGAGATCCGAACACCCATGAACGGTGTCATGGGAATGGCGGAATTGCTTGAACGCACTCAACTTGATGACAAACAAAAGAAGTTTGTCAATATTATCGCCAAATCTGGTGGATCATTGGTAACCATTATCAATGATATTCTCGATTTTTCCAAAATTGATGCCGGGCAGCTTGAGCTTGATCCCAAACCTTTCAATCTTGCTGAAGCGATAGAAGATGTCGCGACCCTGGTGTCGGCCAGCGTTGAGGAAAAACAACTTGAGTTGATCGTCAGAATACAGCCCGATTTGCCGGAAACCTATATTGGCGATGTTGGCCGCATCCGCCAAATAATCACCAACATTATCGGCAATGCGGTGAAGTTTACCGAAAAGGGTCATGTTTTTGTGGATATTTCCGGCATTCTGACGCCGAAAGAAGACGCCAAGCCAATCGCCAATTTAAATATCAGTGTTACGGATACCGGTATTGGAATACCGGCCGATAAACTTGAGACGATATTTGAAAAATTCAGCCAGGTGGATGGGTCGTCAACCCGCAAACATGAAGGAACCGGATTAGGTCTTTCCATCACTAAAATGCTGGTTGAGGTAATGGGTGGTGAGATTTGTGCGGAGAGCGAATTTAACCAGGGCTCTACCTTCCGTTTAGCTATTCCGTTGCCTGTTCATGGTGAAGTAATTCAACGTAACCGTGTTCCAAAAGACGTTACGGGAGCGCGGGTTCTCATTGTTGATGACAATGAGGTGAACCGGGCGATTTTGATGGAGCAACTCGCCTCCTGGAAGTTTGCCGCCACCGAGACCTCTTCCGGGCTTGAAGCGTTGACGGCTTTGCATCGTGGTAATGTTCTCGGGCAACCTTACCAATTAATGATCCTGGATTATCAGATGCCCGATATGGATGGCGCTGAAGTTTCCACTCAAGTTCGTCTTCAGCCTGGGATTCAGAGCACACCTATTATTATGCTTACGTCAGTTGACAATATTGGCGACGAAAAAATTCGTAATCTTGAAATTCAGGGCCATTTGGTTAAGCCCGCAAGGGCCTCACACCTGCTCGATGCCATAATCGAGGTCCTTTATGATGAAACGGAACCGGCATCAGATAATCTGCAGGAGGGTATTGAAGTCTCTCAACCGGAGAATGTTCCCTCTGCTGAGTATAAAGGAACAGGCACATGATTCTCGTTGCAGAAGATAACGAAATTAATCAAATGGTCATCGAGCACACGCTGGTGGACACAGGATATGATTTTGTCATTGTCGATAACGGAAAACTTGCCGTTCAGCAGTTCCAGTCTATCAAGCCGGATCTAATTTTGATGGATATTTCCATGCCGGAGATGAATGGAATGGAAGCAACAGCAGCGATTAGAGAATTAGAGCAGGGAACAGGTGAACATGTGATGATCGTGGCGCTTACTGCCCATGCGCTGAATGGCGACCGGGAAAGATGCCTCGAAGCAGGCATGGATGATTATATGCCCAAACCAATAAGTCCGAACGCGCTTACGCAAAGGCTAGCCGAGTGGCTAAACCCGCAACCGGCGCAACAAGATATCTCTGCCTGATTGAGATCGCCTTCAGCCTATAGATTTATTGAATTACCGGTGTTTTTGCCGGTAGCGGCATTTTCAGCATTTCAAGTATTGCACGCAGGCGATCGGGATAATCGGTGATGATGCCATCAACGCCCATTTTGATGAGTTCAATCATGCGGCGTTTATCATTTACAGTCCAAACTTTGACCTTAAGGCCCAGTTTATGGGCCAGATCAATTTGGTCTTTAGTCACTTCTTTGTGAAACGGCGACCAGATTTTGCCGCCGGCAGCTTTAATTGCTTTGGGGACATTTTGCTGAAAATCGTCAAGATCAAAGCCCGCCGTCCAGGGTGAAGGACCGGGGCGGCCCAGTTTAAGGTTATCAAGCCATGATTGTGTTGCCGATAGATAAGAAGTCGAAATTTTTGGTTCGAGCCTTTGCATTTCCCGAAGCGTCCGCCAGTCAAACGATTGCAGAGTGACACGTGTTTCCATTTTGTTACGGCGTATTACTTTCAGCACAGCACGCGCAAACTCTAGCGGGGGAGGTGTCAAACCAGGGTTTTGCGGTTGCAATTTGGTTTCAATGTTAAATCGAACGGTGGTATTTCCGGACCGCTTTACCAACTCGAATACCTGATCAAGAGTAGGGATTACGGTTCCATCAATAGCAGTTTGATCCGAAAAACGTTTGGCATACCGGCTTCCGGGTTTGATGCGTCCGACATCAAAAATTTTAATTTCATCATATGTAAGAGAATTAATTGCGGGTCCTTCAGCCGCCAGCCATTTGCTTGTTTTATCGCGGGTTAGATTTTTATCCAATTTGGAATTATGGCTGACGACAACGATCCCGTCGCGGGTAACACCTGTATCCAGTTCCAGGGTTGAGACTCCGATAGACAAGGCGCGCGCAAAGGCTGGGAGTGTGTTTTCAGGCATCAAACCCCGAGCGCCTCGATGGCCCTGTAAATCAAAAGCCTCAACAATCAGCGTCTGGCTCAACAGAACAATTGTTAATCCCGCAACCTTTAAAGAAAACCACCACGCTTTATTAAACAACATTTTACGCATCAAACCCTCCGGGTTGGAAAAGTAACACACCTGAAATTTTCCAAACGCCATCCTTTTGCCGCTCGAAGCCATAAAGTGCAACCCACAATAGTCCCTCAGGACCCACCACGTTGACCCGCTGGGTAGGTCGGCCCAGCTCATTTGTAACTGATCCAAACTTGAACGATTGTGGCCGGTAAACCGGCCGATAACCCCGGCGTACCATATTTATGAAAGACTGCGGAGAGGAGAACAGGTTTTTGACACTTGGTGCGGCAAAGGAATAGGCGCTTTTCGCATCGCCGGTTTTGAAAGCCTCAATTTGAGCATTGATAATACGTTGAAAGCTAGCAATATCTTCAATTTTGAGTTCTGCCGCCTTTGCGCTGGTTGCCTGAAACAGCCCAAAAACTACAAGATTGAGGATCAAGTTCAATAAAGTTCTCTTGATCGACATAATGGTCTCCTTGGTCAGCATTACTGCCTGTCGGGGCATCAATCAGCAAAAAACGCTATTATTGTGGGCTTTTTACCTGGCCTTACCTGGCGATCATGAAAGTCCAGGCTCTGGACCGCTTATTATTATTAATATTGTGTTTAAAAAAAACACAATTTGCCGGCATTTGTGATTAACTAGCATCATGGGGGCCAATCGGTGACCGTTCGACCCTTTGTTGAGTGAGTGTGGTGTGCCAAATGTTCAATACAAATCGCGCATTCTTGGGACTTCTTCATAGGTCATTCCTGACCAAGCCGGCTTTGACGCTAATTTTTATTGCCAGCGTGAGCTTGTCTCTCGCCTCGGGTTATACAACCTGGGACGGCATGACGGAATTCACCAGTTCCGCAGGCCTATCATTTCTCATGACCGCCGGCCTTCAGGGTCTAATGCTTGTTTTGGCCTGGGTGATTGGCAAGGAGCTTGTTGAAGACAAGCTACACAAACAGTCTTTGGCCGCACTCAAATTCAAAGATCGAACGCGTGCAGAAAAAGTCCAGCGGCATTTCAGTTTTTTCTTGTGGCGGCACAAAGGAATAATTCTGAGTTTTGTGCTTTGCATGGCTGTTTCGGTTTTTTTCTCGTTTGATTCTTTCTTCCGCAATATTTTTACAGAAACTCAACGCGGGCTTGCCTCGACCGTTGTCGCACGTACCGAGGTTCAGATAATCTCAGGTGAAGTTGAAACGGCTCTGGCACGGGCAAGCACACGCGCGCGCAGTGAATTGATAAAAAGCCCGCAATGGACAGATCTTAAAAAACGCCTGACCTCTTTGACGGAAAATACCGAGAAAATTGAGGGCCTTGTTGCCCTTTCCCAGGCCGAAAAAACGCGTGAGCTTGCCGGAACATCTGCCGCCCTGCAAAGCGCAATTCGCCTCAAAACAATTGATCTTGAAAGATCAAAGGCAGAAGAACAAAAACTGGCTACCACCCAAACCGATGATGTTGAACGGGTAAAACTGCGAACATTAATTGCAGGGTTGCGCGGCCAGCAACAAGAACAGCAGAAGATAGTTGATGCACGGATTGCCAAAATCGAAGACGAGATAAAAACCGGCCAGGGCAAACGCGCTCGTGGCTGTGGCCCAGTGTGCCGATCCTTAAAGAGTGAGCTTGTTCAAGATGAACAAAAACTTGAGGAGATAAAATCAAAGCTACGGCAGGCTGTAAATCAGGAAACGGAAATCAACAACCTGGCCAGCAATGTGAACACAGCTGTATTAGCTGTTCGTTCTTAATTATGAGCATCGTAAACGGCCCTGGGAACCTTGAAGGCTGAGCTTGAACAGGTAGCTGGAAAACGGAATAATAAAAAAGACGCGGTTAATTTCGAAGACCGGGTGAAAAATCTCACCAGCGCCGTGGCGCTCTTTGAACTTAATAGTGATCAAAAATCGTTGGGCAACGTGCGGCAATCCTGTCTAAACATTGTTGATCGAATTAAAAGCCTGAATATCCCTGGTCAAATTCAGGGGTCTCAAGGTTGTGAAGTCAGCGATGTTGCTGCAAAGGTAGTCGCAGCCAATTTTGATGAGCGGATAAAACGTACGCAAGCAGCCTGCAGAGCCGATTTGTCCAAAATGACTTTCGACGATGTTTTTGCCTATGGCCGCAACTGCCTCAGCGTGGCTAATTTAGGTAAATCCCTCACGGCCGGCTATCAGCGCCAACTCGATAAAATAGCTCTTGAATATTCGGCCCAGGCGCATCCCTTCGAGCGCAACGTCAACGCAATTACCTCGTATAACAAACTGGCGATTTTAGCCGCTGCTTTGGCTGTTTTAATTGATTTTCTTGTTTTCCTTACCGGCATCTTCGGCGCCCGTCATGCGGTAGGTATTCTGGCCTCTGCTGCCCGTCCGCGGCCCTATGACAAAGAAAACGCTGTTCGCTGGGCCTTGGGCTCGTCCACCACTCTTGTGGGTGATGAGGATGAAGAAACGCTGAAAGCAAAAGTGTTTTTGTCCTTCCTCGAACCTATGGCTGAAATCAAGGATGGCTTTATGTGCCAGATACGCCTTGACCGCGTTGCGCCGCCCTATTTGGAAATCGTCAATTCAGTGCTGAATAGCGGACCTTATTTTGAGCGGGCGGATGAAGAAGGCGTATTCCTGGTATCTGACACGATGTACCGCCATTTGACCAAAACCGTTTACGATTTTGAAGAATATCGCAAATATTTCAGAGGTAGTGCAGCTTCTGCATCCACGGCGCGTTATGCGACGCTAACACACAGCCCGCACGCAGCGACGGCCCAGCATTCACCCTCCGAGCTTGATATCGTTCGCGCTATTAAGAATGCGACCAACTCCCCCAATCGCGCTTACACCCGCGAAAAATAACTGAAAAAATTTGCTCCGGTGCGGTCGTTGCCAAATTTATCTGGCTGATTTGTTGAGATGATATGTCAATGCCAATGCAATGCAGTGACGTAGAGTTTCTTCAGGAACTTTTTTATTAACGCTGAGCATAATGCTTCTGTTGCCCTGATAAGTCAGCTCATTGGGGTATAATTCCCGAAAGGTTTCAACCAGGCTCGTCTGGCAATGAAAATACATGGCATATTGATCCGAGTTTGATTTGACCCGGTCAATCCGGATGGTGCTACCGCTTTTTGTCTGCGTAGTAAGATAACTCGGCTGCCTCCATTTCAATGTTTCTTCCAGTACGCCCACCCCTTTTGTTGCCGCTGCCGTATCGAAAATCAGGGCGCGAAGAGCTAAAAGTTTTTTTCCTATATGGTCAGGATAGGCGTTGAATACGGCCTCCACGTCCGGATTTTCAAAATCTGATTCTGGCGCCTTTTCGATCACGATCATTCACCTATGTGCTGCTGCCGGGTTTGATTTTCTGGTCAACTTACTACTGGCGCGGGCAGGCTTCAAGAACCTCGGTAAAACGCAAGCAATGGGCTTGACGCAAAAGGGTAAAACTTTGACACATTGAGAAAATTAATCGACCAGCGCCACGAGGGCTAGGCAACAAAAAATGAGGAGTAATAGGGTGCTGAAAAATAATGTGGTCAAGCTAAATGAGCCTGAGCCGGTCGGCCAATTGGCATGTTTGCAACAACTGGCTGAAACAGCCCTCGGGCACTACGCACTTCCCGCCAGCGCATCGGTGCGCATGATCAATCTTTCAGAAAATGCCACCTTTAAGGCTGAGGACGACAATACAGCGCGCTCTTGGGCGTTGCGTATTCATCGCGACGGTTATCATTCCAAAAATGCGATTGCTTCGGAGTTGGCTTGGGCCAAGGCATTGCGGGCCAGCGGCACCGCAGTAACACCGATGCCGCTTCCCGGGTTGAATGGTGAGGAAATTCAACAGGTATCACATGCCAGCCTGCCCCGGTCCCGGCATGTTGTTTTATTTGACTGGGAAACGGGAATTGAACCTTCCGAAGAAAAAGATGATTTGCACGCGCCATTCGTGGTGCTCGGTGAGACCGCCGCACAAATGCATCTACATACGCAAACGTGGGATACGCCTGAAAATTTTGAACGTCTGACCTGGGATTTTGACACATCAATAGGTGCCATTCCGCACTGGGGGCATTGGCAGGACGGCATGGGTCTGGATCAAAGCCGCAAACGGTTGTTCGGCGACACCGTCGACTTGATCGGGCAGCGGTTGCAAAGCTTTGGCAAATCCAGCGCACGTTTCGGGCTCGTTCACTGCGACATGCGACTAGCCAATTTACTTTTTGATGGCGCCACGACCAAAGTCATAGATTTTGATGACTGCGGGTTTAGCTGGTTTATGTATGATTGCGCCACAACCGTCTCTTTTTTTGAAGAAAAGCCGCAGGTTTCAGAATTGGTGAAATCATGGGTGCAGGGTTATCGCAAAATCTCCGATTTGCCTCATGAAGATGAAGTCGAAATCCCTACCTTCATTATGTTGCGCAGGCTGTTGCTGATCGCGTGGATAGGGTCGCACAGCGAAACCGACCTGGCTCAATCTATGGGAGTTGCATATTCTCACGCGACAGACGATCTGTGCAGAAAATATTTGGCTGAATTTAGCTAACCACCCTGGCCAGCCAATCAGATTGTCAACTTCATCTGGCGGCCGGTGAAAATTGGCGCTATCCTTGCCAAATGCAGACAAGGTGTCATTCTGAATTGATCCACCATTATTCTTATCATGACAGTCCAGTTGGACAATTGTTATTGATGGGAACCTCTGCGGTTTTAACCGGAATAGAGTTCCCCGGAGGCAAACAGGCAAGGGCACTGGCTAAAAACAGCGGCCAGTGGTGCCGCGATGATGGCTTGTTTACCGAGACCGCCAAACAGCTGGATGAGTATTTTTGCGGTCAACGCACGGAATTTTCGCTTGAAATTGACCTCACCGGTACAGAGTTTCAAAAGAAGGTCTGGGCCGTGTTGCAGACAATCCCCTATGGCGCCACCGTATCCTATGGCGAAGTAGCGCGGAACATTGGCCAAGCAAGCGCAAGCCGTGCGGTCGGGTCCGCCAACAATGCCAACCCGCTGCCAATTGTTGTCCCGTGTCACCGGGTTATCGGCGCGGATAAATCGTTGACAGGTTTTGGTGGCGGTTTGGCGATAAAGCGGGCGTTGTTGGAAATGGAATATCATTTCAATGTTTCTTCCAACCCGCAGGGTGACCTGTTCTATCGCGCCTGAATTAGAGTGTTACCGCCGCCATGGCTGATTTCCATGGTTCGCGATGACCATGCAGCGTATCGGGGTCTGTTCCGCGCAGACGAGCTAATTCTGCGGTAAGCCGATGAAAGGGGACGATCGACACAATCGGCCGAAACAGCGCGGGAACGGGGGCGAAGCAGAGGTCTTCAGTGTCGCATCCACAGGTAATTACCTCCATGTGCAACTGGCCAAGTGCGCTATTGAGGCTAGCCATCCGCCCGCCATCATCACTTCCCGGCGTCATCAGTATCGCCGCTTGTCCGGCGCGATAAACAGCCGGTGTTCCATGAAGAGAAAACTCAACAGACATACCTTCCGTCCACATCCACGCACCCTCCTTGATCTTCAGCGCGGCCTCATCTGCGGTGATTTTATCGCTACCAAAACCGACGATTAATATCGGTTCACGCTCGACGATACGCTTTGCCACAGATACCGGCGCCGATTGTGCAAGTGTATCGCTCAAGGCTTTGGGCATCGACTTTAGATCACTCAGGAATTTTTGATCATCGCTTTGATCAAACTGGGCGACCAGTCTGCCAAGCACCGCCAATGTCGCGATATACGAAACACTAAACGTTCCTGCCGTCTCGTTTTTGCATGTGCGCAGGGTGTGATCTGCATTTTGCTCGGGCGCATCGGTTCCGACAACGGAAATTGTAGAAACACCCACCGCTTTGGCTTTTTCTAAAGCCATGTTCGGGTAACGTTTATACCCTCGGTGACTTATGACTACGACTTGTTCTTTTCCGCTCAACGGGGTGAGAAGAGCAAAATCATGGGCATCAATTGCAAAAGCTGGAACCTTGCCACCAGTTAGATGCAAGACCCAATCTGCGGCCACCCGGGCAGCATGAAGCGAAGTGCCGATACCGGTGAAAATTATTGGCCGATCTGCCCGAAGAACCGGCGCAATGGTTTGTTCTAAAGATGCCTGAAATGCTTCCGGGTGAGTGGAAATTTGATCATCAAGATTGAAATTCATGATCTTCCCTCCTGTGTTCAGTTTATTATCAACGTTGCCTTGCCGCCAAGGTCTTGACCGGCCTCAAAGAGGCGATACTCATTCTGCAACCAGATCAAAGCCTTCATCTTTCCAGCCCTCTACGCCGCCGATCATCAATTTTACCGGCCGCCCAAGCCTTGATAGGCGGATAGCGGCCTTATTGGCGCCGTTACAATGCGGCCCGGCACAATAGACGACAAAAAGGGTGTCATCGGAGTAATCGTTCATCCGGCGCTGCGTCATCTTACCGTGCAGAATATTAATGGCGCCCGGCAAATGTCCAGCGGCAAAAAGTTCCGGTGAACGCACATCGACAAGAACAAAATCCGGCTGCTGCTGCGTCATGGCGAAATGAACATCCCAGCAGTCAGTTTCGAATGTCAGCATGGCGGCAAAATGGGCAAGGGCATCTCCAGAGTCTGCTGCGGCGGTTTCGGTTACAGATGTCGTCATGGATATTTCTCCTGAGTGTCAATTAACGTCGTCTGCCGCGAGTATCTAAAATCGCAGGGGTCTTGACTAGTGGCTCAATTGCCAATATTCGTAAAAATCACGCCAATTCTTCTCAAAGTGGATTAAATGTCTGTTCAGATCGGAAACAAGGGGCCTGAAAACAAAAAGGTCGCGGCTGTTGTTTATGACGGCCTGTGTTCTTTCGAATTTGGCATCTGCGCAGAGGTTTTTGGCCTGGCAAGGCCCGAATTTGATGCCTGGTATGAATTCATCGTTTGCAGCGCCGAGCCGGGGCCGCTTCACACCGGTGTCGGCCTTCGATTTGAGGGGGCAAACAATCTTGAAGCCCTTGATGATGTTGGAACCATTCTTTTGCCAGGCTGGCGCAGTACAAATGAAAGGCCGCCGCCAGCACTCCTCGAAGCTCTTCGTCGTGCCCATCAACGCGGTGCACGGCTGCTATCGATATGTTCCGGGGTGTTCATTCTTGCTGCGGCCGGGTTATTAGATAATCGCCGGGCAACGACCCATTGGCGTTATTGCCAGGTGCTGGCAGATGCTTTTCCTGCGATCAAAGTCGCGCCGGACGTTCTTTATATTGACGAAGGAAATATACTGACTTCTGCCGGCAGTGCTGCGGGATTGGACCTATGCCTGCATCTCGTTCGCCGGGATTGGGGCGCAGAAATCGCCAATGCTGTTGCCCGCCGCCTCGTGGTGCCCGCGCACCGCGAAGGTGGTCAGGCACAATATATAGAACGGCCCATACAGGCATTGGATAATCCGTTATCGGCGGTACTTGACTGGGCGCGGCAGAGCCTGGACCAGAACCTCAATATCAAGATAATGGCAGGCCACGCGAACATGAGCACCCGTACCTTTTTGCGGCGTTTTCGCTCGGTTACCGGCTTTTCGCCAGGTGCCTGGTTACAGTCGGAAAGACTTTTGCTGGCTCGGGAGCTGCTTGAAAACACCGATAAATCCATTGAGCAGATCGCGACGCTTTCAGGCCTTGGCTCGGCGGAAAACCTGCGCCACCACTTCCGCTCGCAACTTGGTGTTAGCCCGTCCCGCTACCGGATTAATTTCCGGGCTTCCGGCGATGCCGGCATCGATGAAAGGACTTATCCACCTGCCGTTAGGTAATTAATACGCGTAATTTCTGGCATGATGAGCAAGAGCCATGCACCAGATTTTAGCTACCGTCTTTCCGCGGCAGTTTTCTACAGGCGCACCCGCCGGGGCAAAGTTTCAATGTTCGCCGGAGTTGTCTGGGTCCGCGCGGGTCCAAACGGCAATCCCGGCAGCAACGAAGTCGATAAATTCGGCCGAAATG
Source organism: Hyphomicrobiales bacterium (assembly GCA_021775515.1). Lineage (GTDB taxonomy): Bacteria > Pseudomonadota > Alphaproteobacteria > Rhizobiales > JAJFHR01 > JAJFHR01. Next base: position 12,524 of record JAJFHR010000432.1, read on the forward strand.
TCAAATGCTCAAAAGCAGGTATCCCGCAGCAATTGAGCCAAGAACGGCGGATCCATAACAGGTGAATTCGCTTGCCCGACCACTGCGAATACCAAGATCGTGCAGGGTCATGCGCAGGCGATGGGCAGCATGCCATAGCGGCAGGAAAATGATTGCAAACACGATAAGCTTGCCAATGGGATTTTGGATCAGCATCAACATTCGCTCATAGGCCAGTGCATCCTCGCTCAAAATTCCCAGGGGAATGGCAAGACCGGTGATGAAAATCATAACCGGCAATATAAATGCAGCAAGCAGACCACCGCCGGCAAAAAGTGACCACAGGATGGGTTTTTTGGAATTAGTCATATTAAACTCCCGCTGCGAATAAAATCACTGCCGATACAACAATCCAGACAACGTAATGGGCGATTATTATCACTGTTGCTGAAACCGGTTTTTCGCCTAGCTGCACCGGCATTGCTCTGGGTGCAAGGTCAAACCAGGTCGCCATATGAAACAGTGTGAAGAGCAAGGCCAGCAGATGGAAAGTGATCGCAAGCGGCCCCTGCAACATACTGAGGAATTGCTCATAAGCTGCAACACCTTGGGAAAGACGAAACAGACCAACCAGAACAACAACAACATAAGCACCGATAAACAGACAAGTCAGCTCACGGATCATATAAAACGTGTAGCGCCCCTGGCCTAACCACCAGAATGTTGACATTTTCCGGACATAGGGTCTGCGGTTCATCATTTCCCCCATGGTGGCAGCAGGGCCTTATACCAATCTATGGTGCTGGCAATCTTGGTCTGCTGAATAGCTGCTGCCGGGTCGACGTTCTTGGGGCAGACTTGCGAACAGGCACCGACAAATGTGCAATCCCAAACACCTTCATTGCTGGCGGCGATTTCCTGTCTCTGCTCGCGCCCGGCATCACGTGTATCCAGATTGTAGCGATGAGCCAGCGCCAAGGCGGCGGGACCTACAAATTCTGGAGTGAGGCTGATCTGAGGACATGCCGAATAACACAGCATGCAGTTAATACACATCGTATATTGCTTGAATTTTTCCAATTCAGCCGGGCTTTGCAAATGCTCGCCCGCGCTTGCCGGCCGGTCCTCCTTCGCAATCACATAGGGTTTTACGCTGGCAAGTTTCTCCATGAAATCATCAGCCACGGTCACAAGATCGCGTTCTATCGGAAAATTTGTCAGCGGCTCGACCTTGATTTTGCCGGGATAATAATTACGCAGGAAAGCATGGCAGGACAGTTTTGGTTCACCATCGATCATCATGCCGCAACTGCCGCAAACCGCCATATGACACGACCAGCGGAAACTGAGGGTTCTGTCGATATTGTCCTTGATGTGGTTAAGGGCATCAAGCACCACCCAGTCGTCGAAATAAGGCACCGTATAGGTCTGAAACACCGGGTCTTTATCTGTTTCCGGACGATACCTCAGGACTTCTAGTTCA
>JAJFHR010000433.1 GCA_021775515.1 Hyphomicrobiales bacterium
CTATACTGAACGGCAGTTCTTCAATCGTCCCCTTGGGATGGACGGTATCAAGATGGCATAATACCAAAATTCCCGGACCATCACCGCCCCAGGGGGCTGCAATTGATAGATGGTCGCCAAAACCATCGCTACCAACCGTGCGTGTAACGTGCGCGCCGGCATTTTGAAAATCGGCTGCAACATGGTCCATGAGTGCATTTACGCCAGCAGCATCTGCTGTTTGGCTTTCTATTTCAACCCATGCCTGAATGCCGTCGAGCAGGTCTGATTCCCGAGTTTTGGTCATGTATTTTTTGAATCCGAATTTTGATTTTGGTGTTATTTTTTGGCAGGCCCAGGTTTGAAGATCACAACGGATTACAAAATCTGGCCGAGAAATTCTTGAGTTCGCGGGTCTTTGGCATCGTCAAAAAATGTTGCCGGCGGCCCGTGCTCGACAATTATTCCCCTGTCAGTGAAATAGATATGATCGGCCACTTCACGGGCAAAGCCCATTTCGTGGGTAACCAGAATACAGGTCATCCCGTCATCGGCAAGATCTTTGATGGTCACCAGCACCTCTTTTACCGTTTCAGGATCAAGTGCGGCGGTGACCTCATCAAATAACATAACATCCGGTGTCATCGCCAACGAGCGGGCAATTGCCACGCGTTGCTGCTGGCCGCCGGAAAGCTCGCCGGGGTAAGAATTTTCCTTACCCTCAAGGCGGACCTTTTTTATCAGGCTGCGCGCCCGTTCTTCGACCTCCTGTTTGTCCTGTTTCAGCACCGTAATCGGTGCCATCATAACATTCTCAATAGCGGTTTTATGGGGAAACAGATTGTACTGCTGAAATACCATGCCGACTTTTTTTCTAAGCTCCAGTTTATCAAGATGAGGATCATTAACCTCAATGCCCTCGACGGTAATGGAGCCTTTTTGAATATCGTTCAAAGCGTTGATACACCTGATCAAAGTGGATTTGCCCGATCCCGAAGGGCCGATTACGCAGACTACCTCTGATTTCATGACATCGAATGAAACGCCCATTAGCACTTCCAGTTTACCGAAGGACTTGTGCACGTCCTTAATACTGACCATGGGCTGATCGGGCGTCCAGCCGTTCGGTGTTGTTGAGCTACTCATCGCAAACCAACCTCTCGATTATCCAATAACCGCATATTTCTTCTCAAGCCAGATTGACCAGCGCGCAATTGGATAGGTGTAGACAAAAAAGATTACCAGCAAAAACGAATAAAACACTGGCAGCAGTTCCGGCCGGTCGCCTAAGGCGTTGAGCGCCTGGGCGGTGTAGGTGACGGATTCCTGAACCCCCATGATTGAACTCAACGGTGTGGCCATTGCGAGGATGCAATACCAGTTAATCCAGGGCGGTATCATACGTTTGATGCACTGGGGCAGAATGATCATCCATAGGGTCTGGCGCCGGTTGAAAGCGAGACTCTCGGCCGATTCCCACTGACCTGAAGGCAGCGATTGCACGGCGCCACGCACCACTTCAGAAATATTGGCCATAACCGGTAAAGAAAAGCCGATAACGGCCTTCAGCCAATCGGGTACCGGAATGATTGCAAATCCCAAATCAAGCTCAAACGGAAACAACAGCATGATTGTGAACAGCAGCACCAGCCATGGAGAATTGCGGAAAAACTGAGTTATTAGCCACGAACCACGCCGCACCGGTAATAACAGCGAAATTTGCATCAAACCCAGGGCAGCGCCGGTTATCGTCCCAATCAACATGGCTAAAAAGCTGATGATCAGATTAAGAGCAAATCCGTTTAAGGTGCCTTGCGGACCCCAAAGAATAAATCCCATCCACTTGAACAAGGCGGCGAACGGGCCGATCAGACCTTGCTGAGTTTGTGCCTGGGCGCCGGTGGCAACAACAATGAACAGGGCCATCACCCACAACACATGGTGAAATCTAAGGTTGAGGCGATAGGTTCCCTCGTGGCGTTCAATCATTGCCGCGTGGCGCAGCCGGTCGCCTATCGGAAGCAAAACCGGCATATCGGTGGTAACACCGGTATTTTTACCACTGTTGAAATTGTTCATTTGCCGTATCCTGGAATTTTCATGGAATGTTCCCAGCGGTGCATGAACCAGACCAGCAAAGCAACCAAACCGACATAAAATACAAAGAGGACAATCATCATCTCAGCCACATTCACATTGTCAGACCAAATCTGATTGGCGGTATACATCATCTCGGGCACGGCAATGCCGTAGGCCAGGGTGGTGGTCTTTAAAAGATTAACCAGATTGTTGTTTAACGCGGGCAGGCAGACCCGAAAAGCGAGTGGAAAAATAACATAAATATAAGCCTGCAGGCGGGTATAACCGAGAGCTTCTGCTGCTTCTATTGTTGAAGTCGGAACGGCCTCGATTCCCGAGCGGAATATTTCCACATTGAATGATCCGGCAAAAAAACCGAGTGATATGACAGCCCAGCCGAAATTGCTGACATAACTCTGCTGATATCCTCCGGCATCGTAGGAGGGGACAAGATTTCCAAGCACAAAATAAAAGAAAAGAATTTGCACAAATGGCGGCGTGTTGCGGAAAAACTGGATGTATCCCGACATCAGATACCGCACAACTTTTGAATGTGCGCCTTGCGCCCAGGCGCCCAGGACACCGACAAACAGGCTAAAGATCAAACAGGCTACGATCAATTTGATTGTGGTCCAACAGGCCTCGATAAATCGCGACCATTCGTCGGGATCGTAAAAAATCACGAAATTCCAGTTGGATGTTTCGTACAATTGCTGGAAAAAATTGAAAAAAAGCTCCACGAGCCTCCCCCTCATGTTCTGCCAAGAAAAAAGGCTAGTCGAAAAGCCTCGGGATTGGCGCGGCAGATTATAAGTCCACCGCGCCAATCAGCTGCAGAAAAGCTTTAGTTAGGTGTGTAGGCCTCAAATTTCTTATTCATTGTTTGCAGATAAGAAGTGGCCTGAATTCCCCATTTCTTTTCAAGTTCAATTAAACGGCCGGAACGATGCCAATTGTAGATCATGCCGGACATGAAGTTTCCCCAGACACCGTTGATTTCTTCTTTGGGAACGGCCAGAGCCCAGGGAGTATCATCCTCTGTCATCATGGGCATTTCATAGTTGTTATATTGGCCGGAAGCGAGATCGGCCATGATTGAGGAATCATCATATACCCAGGCGACACATTTGCCATCGCGCAGCGCCTGTTTAGCTTCGGCATTGCCGACAAAAGCAACAATCTTTGCGCCATATTTTTTGGAAACCTGCTTGTTGTAAAACGCTCCCTGCTTGCCGCAGACGGGTTTACCCTTAAGGTCGCCCCAGCCCTTGACCGCACCTTTTTTTGCAAGAACGTTGGTGCCGGATGTATAGTAGTTTGGATCCGGAATACCGACGACTTTGCGACGGTTGGCTTTATCCGACATTGTTGCGATCATCAGATCGATTTTACCCTGCTGCAAAAACTGCATGCGGTTTGAGGACTGCACCGGCACCAGTTCAAGTTTAACGCCTAAGGCTTTGGCAACATCATTGGCCATATCAATTTCCATGCCGACCAGCTTGCCGCTTGAATCGCGAAAGCCCCATGGTTTGTAATCCGCCTTAACGCCAACTATCAACTTGCCGCGCTGCATTACCTTCATGAAACGTTCGTTGTTGCCGCCGGCATTGGCAGCATTGGCGGCAAGCAGCAAGCCACCAGCCAACAGGCTCGTGGCGCCAATTTTCAAGATCTTTTTCATCATCTGAATACCCCTCCAGGTTACAAAACGCGACTGTCGACCTTATCAACCGGCGATCAGCCATTTTACAAAATAAACCAGCAAATCCTATTAAACTCATCAGGTTCACAGGATCGTTTAAACCTCGCCCGGGATCAATTGATTGAGCGAAGAAGTAAACGTTATCAGGTTAGTTGATGGGTTTCGAGTCCTAACAATCGCGGAGATTTAGTTTGCCGGTTGGTAAGGCTGCGGATTTATCTGTCATTCGATTGACAGTGCTGATATTTTTGTGCAGACGTGAAATCAACTTTTTCATACGCTATTCGCGGCATTAATATCTCAAAAAATGGAGTGTCAGATGGTTCGAACTGTCTATGTGGGCGGTGAATTTGTCCCTGAGAATCAAGCCAAAGTTTCGGTCTTTGATCGTGGATTTTTATTTGCTGACGGCGTTTATGAAGTTACCGCCGTGATCGCCGGCAAGCTGGTTGATTATGATATGCATATGGTCCGGCTCAAGAGATCACTTGGCGAGTTGAATATGAGTTCGCCGGTGAGCGATGATGAGCTTCTGGCTGTGCACCGCGATTTGATCAAGAAAAACAATCTCGAAGAAGGGGGTGTTTATATGCAAATCACGCGCGGCGTGGCTGATCGTGATTTTGTCCGGCCGGAAACAGAAGCTCCGATGTTGATCGCCTTTACCCAGGCCAATGATCTTTTGGAAACTCCGCTTGCTGAAACCGGAACCAAAGCCATTACACTGCCGGATATCCGTTGGCAGCGCCGCGACATTAAAAGCATTGCTCTGCTGCCGCAGACTATGGCTAAACAGGCGGCAAAAGATGCCGGTGTTTCCAAAGCCTGGATGGTGGAGGATGGCTATATTACCGAAGAAGCTTCCGCCACGACCTATATTGTCGCCGATGGAAAGCTGATCACCCGACCAGTTAGTAATGCGATTTTGTCGGGCATTACGAGCAAGGCTGTAAAAGCTTTGCTCAATCAAACCGATATCGTGCTTGAAGAACGCAAGTTTTCTGTCGCGGAGGCTTATGCGGCAGATGAAGCCTTCGTTACCAGTGCGTCGAGTTTTGTGATGCCAGTGGTAGAAATTGACGGTAAAAAAATAGGCGCAGGAAAACCCGGGCCAATAACCAAACAGCTACGTGATATCTATATCAAAACTGCGTTGAGAGATGCTATTTAAAAGCCCACTCAAACTTTGGCCCAGGCAGTAAAAGCTACATCCTGATATGTTACGGTCGGGCAAGTTTGGTGGCTAAACTGTCCAGCGTGTAACGATATTTTCAGTTACAGATCACGATTAATTTTTTTGCCAATCGGTCAAGCCGGTTGATAATATCGGCCAATGTTATTTCAGCCGTTTTTGACGGATATATTCAAGGTTGATGAATAAATACTGATGGGAGACGAAAATGAACAAGCCAAACAATTTTATTTCGAGACGCAATCTTCTCGCCAGTGCTGCTGGTGCAGTCACACTTGCCACTCTTTCCGATGCCGGGTTCTCCTCTGCCCAGGCGGCGGCGCCTATGCTGGGCTCGGCCGTGCCCACTCATTATCGTTTCAAGCTTGGCGCGTTTGAAATTACCACCATTAATGATGGTGCCATTCAACTGGATGGCCCTCATCCGATATTTGGTCAAAATGTTACGGCTAAAGAAGTTCAGGATTTAGCAGAAAAGAATTTCTTACCACGCACACGCATGGAAATCGGCTTTACGCCTGTTATCGTTAATACCGGTAAGGAAGTGGTGTTGTTTGATACCGGAAACGGTGCCCGCAGGAGACCTAATGCCGGCAATTTGTCGGCGCGTCTGGCAATGGCCGGTTACAGTGTTGATCAAATTGACAAGGTCGTCATCACGCATTGTCATCCCGATCATATCGGCGGTCTAATGGAGGGTGGCAAGCCCCTATTTGCAAACGCGCAATATGCCATAAGCCAGGTTGAATATGACTTTTGGTCACCACAGGATAAACTTTCCGGAAAGACCGAGCGTGTGGCTAAACTGGTGCAATCAAATGTTGTTCCACTGGCAGAAAAATTATCGTTCACCAAAAACGAAACGTCTATTGCCTCCGGTATCACTGCCATTAATGCCTTCGGCCATACCCCTGGACATAGCGTTTTTCATATTGAGAGCGAAGGCGAGCGGCTTATGCTGATGGCTGATACGACCAACCACTTTGTCGTGTCGTTGCAACGGCCAGACTGGCATGTACGCTTTGACATGGATAAAGCCGCTGCCGGGGCTACACGCAAACGCCTGTTGGATATGCTCGCTGCTGATCGTATTGCATTTGCTGGCTATCATATGCCCTTCCCGGCTGTGGGTTTCATTGAGAAAGCAGAAGGGGCAAGTTATCGCTACGTACCGGCCTCTTATCAGCTCAATCTTTGACAATAAACTTGGCTAAAAACAATTGTAGCCCTTGCACTAATGCGCGAGGGCTACTTTATTTAAGGCATAGCGGCTGTTAGCGCTATTTGGAAGTTTGCATTTTCTATTCGGCTCCACGCAATATGTTGTGATAAAGGCGGCCGGAGAAATTATAACGTAAAGGATACAGATCATTGAAAAAGGTTTTGGGATTTTCGGGCAGCAGCAGTTCTAAGTCGATCAACCAGAAGCTCGTTTTACTTGCGGCAAAAAAATTCGGCGATCTGAGCGTGGATACGATTGATATTCGCGATTATCCTCTACCGATTTTCAGTGATGATATTGAAAAACAGGAGGGTTTTCCTGAAAATGCTGTGCGGCTCAAGCAAATGTTCTCCAGTTACGATGGATTTATAATCTCCTGTCCCGAATACAATGGATCGATGCCGGGAATTTTCAAGAACATGATCGACTGGCTTTCGCGGCTCGAGGGCAAGATTTTTTCGGAAAAACCGGTATTGCTCATGAGCACCTCACCGGGAAAAAATGGGGGACGAACCAATATTGCGACACTGCAGACCCTGTTACCCTGGTGGGGGGGCAATGTAGTGGCGACTTTTAGTCTCGGCAGTTTTCATGACGAATATGACAGCGAACTCAGTGAGCTTAAGGATGTTAATTTGCGGCGGGAACTCGACGGTCATGTTGAAGTCCTGCAACAGGCCCTGTAGGAGCTTTTTGTATTGATGTGACTGCCAAGAGCTTGATGTTTCAGGGTACCGGCTCCGATGTTGGCAAATCCCTAATCGTGGCCGGTCTGTGCCGTCTGGCGGCAAACCGCGGCATTCGTGTTGTTCCGTTCAAGCCGCAAAATATGTCCAACAATGCCGCCGTTACCGATGACGGTGGCGAAATTGGCCGTGCACAGTGGTTGCAAGCCCTAGCCGCCCGGGTTGATCCAACCTTCCATATGAACCCCGTCCTGTTAAAACCACAGAGCAATACCGGATCACAGGTTATTGTTCACGGGCAGGTCCACAGTCAGGCAACAGCCCGCGATTATCAAAAACTCAAAGGCGAATTACTCAAAGCCGTGCTGGAGAGCTTTGATCATCTCAAATCGTGCGCTGATATGGTGCTGGTTGAAGGAGCGGGCAGCCCGGCGGAAATAAATCTGCGCCGCAATGACATTGCCAACATGGGTTTTGCCCGCGAAACCGGCACACCTGTTGTTTTGATCGGTGATGTTGACAGAGGCGGCGTCATTGCCAGCCTGGTTGGCACCCACTCGATTTTATCTCCAGAAGACAAGGGCATGGTGGCGGGGTTTATCATCAACAAGTTCAGAGGTGATGTTTCGTTATTCGATGATGGATTGCACGAAATAACTGGCCGTACGAAGTGGCGGTCTTTTGGCGTGTGCCCGTGGTTTGAGCAAGCAGGATTGTTGCCAGCTGAAGATTCGGTTGGGCTGGAAACCAGCCAAAATTTAACCTCCGGTAAAATCAGGATTGTTGTTCCGATGATCTCGCGGATTGCCAATTTTGACGATCTTGATCCGCTGAAGGCCGAGCCGGACGTAGACGTGGTAATGGTTGAACCGGGCTCTGCCCTGCCCGGGGATGCAGCTCTCATAATTCTACCGGGCAGCAAATCAACCATCGGTGACCTTGAGTTTTTAAAAAAATGCGGGTGGGATATCGATATTCATGCACATGTGCGACGAGGTGGCAGTGTGTTGGGTATTTGCGGCGGTTATCAGATGCTCGGCCATCACGTTCATGATCCCGGACGCATTGAAGGAAACCAAACCAAGTCACAAGGTCTGGGGCTGTTAGATATCGAAACGGTTCTTGAGGGCAACAAAACCCTTGAAAATGTCAAGGCGACGAGCATTGCTCATAACACCGGGATCGACGGCTATGAGATCCACATGGGGCGAACCCAGGGGCCGGACACGAATTCACCAATGGTCCTTATCAATGGCAAACCCGACGGGGCGGTGTCCACTGATGGGCTGGTTTCGGGTTGTTATTTGCACGGTATGTTTACCTCAGATGAATTCAGACGCAGTTTTTTAGCCCACCTGGGTGTTAGCCTCGATCAAAGCCCGGCGTACAAAAAGAACATCGATAAGACCCTCGATGACGTGGCCCAGCATCTGGAAACTCATCTGGATATAGCGACCCTGTTCAACACTGCTGCAGCCTGATCTGCATTGATCTATTGACATGCGTCCCATCTAATGAAATAGAGTCAAGGCTTATGGTTCCTCACATATGGCGATAGAGCCTTGAGGATTAATAGGGAATGCAGGGGGGTTTACCCATCAGGGAGCCTTCAACTGCAGCCGACCCCGCGACTGTGAAGCGGTCATAGCCTGCCAAGTGCCACTGGTTTTTCCGGGAAGGCGGCAGGTTTGTTCGAGAACCGCGAAGCCAGGAGACCTGCCATAGAAAGTGGCCCTTTTATCTGGGTTATCGGTATAATTCGAGCCTACGCGGAGGTTGATATGCTCGCAACAGACACAAAAGCAACAGCTCTAAGTCTGTCTGCTCAAGACAGAATGACTACGGCTGTGATCGCAGCCCTACTGGGAACATTCCTGATTTTTGGTGTGGCGATTGCCCAACCGGCTGCTCTGCACAACGCGGCACATGATACCCGCCACGCATTGACGTTTCCCTGCCACTAAGAGGGCAACATCATGATTGCGAGAATTCTGCTGGTGGCTGTTGCCGCCGGGGTGATTGCTGGTGCATTCGCAACTGCCGCTCAAGCTGTCAAGGTCATTCCCCTGATTTATCAGGCTGAAACCTATGAAAAGACGGCTTCGGCCGCGAAGACTGATGCCACGGCCGATCTTGCCCACACTGGTGCCGAGGCTGAAGATGCCTCTCATGCTCATGGCGGTGACAATTCCTGGGCACCTGCGGATGGTTTTGAGCGCCTGGCCTATACCTTGGCGACCAATATTCTCCTCGGTGTGGGGCTTAGTTTTCTTCTCACGGCGGTAATTGTTATTGCTGGCTTTGAGGTGTCCTGGAAGACGGGAGCCCTTTGGGGAGTTGCGGGTTTCATGGCCTTTACCTTGATCCCGTCGATTAGCTTGCCGCCGGAAATGCCCGGAATGGTTGCTTCGGACATAGCCGGACGGCAAATCTGGTGGGGATCAGCGGTAATTAGTGCGGTTATCGGATTGGCCCTGTTGGTGTTCAACAAAAAACCTGTATTTAAGATATTGGGACTTGGTGTTATTGCTCTGCCTCATATCATTGGTGCCCCTCATGCTGATCTGGCGGCGGGAACTTCAGCCGTGCCGGCGGAACTGGCAACTCAATTTGTCATGGCGACTTTGTTGTCGGCCGGTTTGTTTTGGCTGGTATTAGGGGCATCAGTTGGTGGTCTGATGCAACGATTTGGTAAAATGACCTGAACTGCCCGGCCCTAGGGATTTGAAGATATGACAGCCAAAATAACGCTAAAGGGCACGACCTTGATTGTCGGCGGCGCCCGGTCAGGTAAAAGCGCATATGGTGAAGTGCTGATCGCGTCTTTGAAGCTGAACCCGGTCTATATAGCTACGGCGCAAGCCGATGATGAGGAAATGCACCAGCGAATTATTGAACATCAAATTCGCCGCGGCACTGGCTGGACGACAGTCGAACAACCTTTGGCTTTATGTGAGGCACTCAAACAATATGCTGTGCCGGGCAATGCGGTGCTGGTTGATTGTCTAACTCTGTGGCTGTCGAACCTGATGATGGCGGATAAGGATATTGCGGCGGAAACATCAAAGCTTGCGGATCTTATGCCCTTGCTTGCAGCGCCGGTGGTGTTTGTATCCAACGAGGTCGGGATGGGGCTGGTGCCGGAAACCGCGCTGGGGCGCGATTTTAGAGACCATGCAGGCAGGATGAACCAGAGGATCGCCGAGGCTGCAGACAATGTAAGTTTTATTGCCGCCGGGCTGCCACTTAGCCTCAAGGCTACAAAAAGAGATAAGACATAATCATGACTTCTATTTCACAAAAAATACCGGCCACAATCATTACCGGTTTTCTCGGGGCGGGCAAAACCACACTGATCCGAAATATCCTGCAATCAGCTAACGGCAAGCGTATTGCTCTTATCATCAATGAGTTTGGCGATTTGGGTATCGATGGCGAAGTTCTCAAAGGCTGTGGTGATGAAACCTGCAGTGAAGATGACATTGTCGAACTGGCCAATGGCTGCATTTGCTGCACTGTCGCTGATGATTTTATTCCCACAATTACCCAGCTTATGGGTCGCAGCGACCGCCCGGATCATATCGTAATCGAGACGTCGGGCCTTGCCTTGCCTCAACCTTTGGTGCGCGCCTTCAACTGGCCGGAAATCCGCAATCAGGTGACGGTGGACGGCGTTGTGACCGTAGTTGACAGTGCCGCTGTGGCAGAGGGAAAATTTGCTCACGATGAACATGCCGTGCAAGAGCAACGCAAAGCCGATGAGGCGCTTGATCATGATAGTCCTTTAGAAGAACTGTTTGAAGATCAACTCGCCTGCGCCGATATGATTATTCTGAATAAGGTCGATCTTGTCTCGGATGACAGACTTGCGCAGGTCAACCAGGAGATTGCTGGCGGCATTCGCTCAGCGGTTAAAATACTGCCGGCACATAATGGCAATCTCAACGCCGAGGTTCTTTTAGGCTTGGGGGTGGGGGCCGAGGGCGACATGGACGTGCGTAAATCTCATCACGAAAGAGAGGGGCACGAAGACCATGACCACGACGATTTTGAGAGTTTTGTCGTAAACCTCGGCGAATTTTCCGATCAGCAGAATTTATTGAGCCATCTTGAAACAGCGCTTGGCGATAAAAATATTCTGCGTCTCAAGGGTTTTGCCGCCATCAAGGATAAGCCCATGCGACTGGTAGTTCAGGCGGTGGGGCCGCGGGTTCAAACCTATTTTGATCGGGAATGGCGAGCTGATGAAGTACGCTCGACCCAGTTGGTAGTAATCGGTGAAACCGGTCTTGATCACAAGGGCATCGAAGGTTTTTTGAAAGGTGACAGGTGCATCTCCTAAACGTCCAGGCAGGTGAGGTAACCGATGGATCGGAAGCCGTTGATCTTAATCAACGCCCGGCCGATATAATCGTTTTATCCGCTGCCGATACTGAATTGGCCGCTCTTGCCCAGGCTAAAAAATCCTTAGGCGGCACCGTCGCGAGCCTGCGGTTGGCCAATCTGATGCAACTCAGCCACAATATGTCGGTCGACGTATACATTGACAAGACGATTTCACAATCAAAACTCGTCATTATCAGACTGTTGGGCGGACATAGCTACTGGCCTTACGGCGTCGAACAAATCGCTAGCATATGTGCGGAAAAAAATATCAAGCTGGCGGTTTTGCCCGGCGATGACCAGCCCGATCCCGAGCTTGACCGCTTCTCTAATATCGAAATCGATCATCGTCATAACCTGTGGCAATATATGGTGCATGGCGGGCCGGCTAACGCCGAAGGTTTTTTGAAATTTTGCGGTTATCTGCTGGGCTCGGGTGAACTTCCGGCTGAGCCAGCGATGTTGTTGAAGGCGGGTCTTTATTGGCCGCAGTTAAATACACCAACGCTTGAACAAATTCGGGCATGCTGGCGCCGGGATGCGCCGGTGGCTGCCATCACGTTTTATCGCGCCTTAATCCAGGGTGGCAGTCTTGAACCTGTCAACGCCCTTATCAACGCCTTGACATCAAATGGCTTAAATCCATTGCCGGTTTTTATTTCAAGCCTAAAGGACCCGGTATCGGCAGCGACACTGTCCACATTGTTTGCGGAATGTCCACCTGACGTTGTGCTTAATGCAACCGGGTTTGCGGTATCGAAACCGGGCAGCACCTGGGCTTCGACACCACTTGATGTTACCGGAGCGCCTGTTCTGCAGGTGGTTTTGTCCAGCGGCAGTCAGGAACAATGGCAGTCGGGCTTGCGCGGGCTGGGGCTGCGGGATCTGGCGATGAATGTGGTTTTGCCTGAGCTTGATGGCCGCATTCTCTCCCGCGCCGTATCGTTTAAATCGCAAGCTGAATTCGACCCGGAAACCCAGACCGGTATCATCACCTATAAAACGCTGGATGATAGGATGGAGTTTGTTGCCCGGCTGGCGAAAAACTGGAGTTTTTTGGCGCGCACAAAAACGGCGGAAAAACGTGTTTTGATTGTGCTGGCAAATTATCCCAACCGCGATGGCCGGCTGGGCAACGGGGTTGGGCTGGATACGCCTGCAGGCACGCTTGAAGTTGTCAAAGCGATGAGTGCCGAGGGCTATAAGATCGATGGTGTGCCCGATAGCGGTGATGAGCTGATTGAATTTCTTCAGCGCGGGCCGACAAATGCCGGTGCTGAAATGCGCGAGATTCGCGAAACTCTGCTGCTGTCGCAATATGCCGAGTTTTTCGATAGTCTGCCAGATGACGTACAAAGCCGGGTGACAGAGAAATGGGGCCGGGCAGATGATGATCCGTTTGTTGTGACGACTGGAGAGGGTGAAAAGGTATTTGCCCTGTCGATCGCCAAATTTGGCAATCTAGCCATCGGCATTCAACCGGCACGGGGATATAATATCGATCCCAAAGAAACCTATCATGATCCCGATCTGGTGCCGCCGCACGGGTATCTGGCTTTTTATGCCTGGGCGCGGCAGCAGTTCGAAACCCAGGCGATTATCCATTTTGGCAAACACGGTAATCTGGAATGGCTGCCGGGCAAGGCGGTGGGCCTGTCCAAATCATGTTTTCCCGAAGTCGTGCTTGGCCCAACGCCGCACCTCTATCCGTTTATCGTCAATGATCCAGGTGAAGGGACGCAAGCCAAACGCAGATCGAGTGCGGTGATTATTGATCATCTAACACCACCGATGACGCGGGCTGAAACCTACGGACCGTTGAAGGACCTCGAGGCTTTGGTGGATGAATATTACGACGCATCATTTCTTGATCCGCGCCGGGTTGAGTATTTGCGCAAGGAAATTCTCGATCTCACCCGGGTTAGCGGACTTGATCAAGATTGCGGCATTGACAAGACTGATGAGCAAGATACAGCTTTGCAAAAGCTTGATAATTATCTCTGTGAACTCAAGGAAATGCAGATCAGGGACGGCCTGCATATCTTTGGCCTGTCTCCAAAAGGCGTTCAGGAAACTGATCTATTGGTTGCGCTCACGCGCGTTGCGCGCGCCGCCGGTGAGGGTGGTGATCAATCTTTGTTGCGTGCGCTGGCCGATGATCTTGGATTTGAGGATTTTGATCCGCTTGATTGCACCTTGGGTGATTTCTGGAATGGTGAAAAGCCTGAAATCCTTAAAAATATAGACAAATCCTCACCCTGGCGCACCTTTGGCGATACGGTTGAGCGCATGGAGCTCTTGGCAGTCGAACTGGTAGCCGGCCAAAGGGAATGTCCGCCAAACTGGCCTAATGTTCTGGCTGTTTTGGCTGAGATTGAAGGCCGGATTAAACCTGACCTTATCGCCAGTGGCCCGGCAGAAATTGCAAATATTCTACTAGGCTTGCGTGGTGGTTTTGTTGAGCCCGGTGCCTCTGGTGCACCGACCCGGGGGCGGGTTGATGTTCTCCCGACCGGGCGTAATTTTTATTCTGTCGACAGCCGGGCAATCCCGACACAAGCCGCCTGGCATCTGGGGGAAAAGTCTGCTGGTCTGCTGGTAGAGCGCCATCGCCAGGACCATGGCGAATGGCCGCGCCATTTTGGATTGTCAGCTTGGGGCACGTCAAACATGCGCACCGGCGGTGACGACATCGCACAGGCGCTGGCGCTGATCGGTGCGAAACCCAAATGGGATATGGCGTCAGGCCGGGTTATAGGTTTTGAAATTGTGCCCTATGCCAAACTGGGTCGGCCGCGGGTAGATGTGACCTTGCGCATTTCGGGCTTTTTCCGTGATGCTTTCCCGGCACAGATTGATTTGTTTGATTCAGCCGTCCGGGCCATCGGAACGCTTGATGAGGAAGAGAATATTAATCCGATTGCTGCCCGCATGGCGCAGGAAACCGCAGATCTGATAAAATCGGGCATAGATGAAAAAACCGCAAACGAACGTGCAGGTTTTCGCGTTTTTGGCTCTAAACCGGGTGCTTATGGCGCCGGACTGCAAGCGTTAATTGATGAAAAGGGGTGGAATTCAGCCGATGATCTAGCCCGCGCTTACCTCGTCTGGGGCGGATATGCCTATGGCTCAGGCGCGGAAGGAAAACCCGAGCCCGACCTTTTTGCCAAACGACTGGCCAGAGTTGAGGCGGTTATTCATAATCAGGACAATCGTGAACATGATCTTCTTGATTCTGATGATTATTATCAGTTTGAAGGCGGGATGACGGCGGCTGTTGAACACCTGTCGGGCGCCCGTCCGGCGATATATCACAATGACCATTCGCGCCCCGAACGGCCGGTGATCCGCGCACTGGAGGAAGAAATCGGCCGGGTGGTGCGTGCCCGTGTGGTGAACCCTAAATGGATCAATGGCGTTCGGCGACATGGGTATAAGGGGGCGTTTGAGATTGCTGCAACCGTTGATTATCTCTTTGCTTTTGCGGCGACGACCGGGGCGGTGCGCGACCATCATTTTGAGGCGGTTTATGACGCCTTTATCGCTGATGAGGATGTATGTTCTTTCCTTGAAGCAGCTAACCCTCATGCGTTAAAAGAGATTGCCGATAAGCTTTTGGAAGCGGACCAGAGAAATCTGTGGTCGCCACGATCAAACAGTGCGAAATTCAAACTTGAAGAGCTTAAAAATTCGCCGCAGACTCAACGCCTGGACAGTGAAAAAGAAAGCCTTAGCCGATGACTAAAAAAGACAAGCTTGCCCATTTGAGCGAAGACGAACGCAACGAGCGCCATAATGAAAAAATGCGCAAAAAAAAGGCGGCGCGGGATAAAATTCTAGCGACCAAAACAATTGAAAAAGGCCAGACTGTTGTTCACACCGGCAAGGGCAAGGGAAAATCAACGGCGGCGTTTGGCATGGTGTTCCGCACGCTTGGCCACGGCGAAAACGTCGCAATCATCCAGTTTGTCAAAGGCAAATGGGAGACCGGTGAGCGCACCATCTTGGATAAATTCAAAGATCAGGCTGACGTTTTTACCATGGGGGAAGGCTTTACCTGGGAGACTCAAGACCGCCAACGAGACCTGAATGCGGCTCGGGCTGCGTGGGAAAAAGCCAAAGAGTGTATCAATGATCCCAGATACAAGATGGTCCTGCTTGATGAGCTTAACATTGTTTTGCGGTATGATTATCTGCCGATCGAAGAGATTGTTGAAACCCTGCGGCAAAAACCCGAAGACACCCATGTTATCATTACCGGGCGAAACGCCAAGGAAGAGCTCTTAGAAATCGCCGATCTGGTTACCGAAATGACCATGATCAAACACCCCTTCAGAGCAGGCGTTAAAGCGCAGGCGGGTATTGAGTTTTAAGGGTGAAATCGGTTGTTAAACAGCTTGGCCTTTAACAAGTGTCGCAATCAGCCAACAACGCGCCGCGAAACCGTTTGACCGGACTTTGCAGCGCGCGTATGGTCCAAATTCTTGACGGTGCCCCTTGAGGGGATGGAAACGACTTTGGTGCGATTGACCCAATCAGGGGATCAACTCCAAAGCTGTCAGATAGATTGCCGACCGTGTTGTTGCGGTGTGTGATCGTCTTTTTTCTTCCCATCGTGCATCCTTAATCAGCCTGGAGCTTTCATGTTTTGATGGTTTCAAAACCGCGCTCTGGCTTTTTGTTTGGTTGTGTCATTTATCCGATAACCGGTACCCGCTTATTGGTGACACGCTTTAGAAGATGGGAAAGATATCATGCCGGAAAAAATTGGAATTATGGTTTGCGGCCATGGTAGTCGCGATGAAGGCGCTGTGCGCGAATTTGCTCAGGTCGCCGAGGGGCTCAAGGCTGAGTTTCCGCAACATCCGGTTGATTATGGTTATCTGGAATTCGCCACGCCGATCATCCGCACAGGACTGGATAACCTTAGGGCACAGGGCGTAAGCCGAATCCTTGCCGTCCCCGGCATGCTGTTTGCCGCGGGCCATGCAAAAAATGATATTCCCTCGGTTCTTAACACCTACGCGGCCAACCATCAGGATGTGGTGATAGATTATGGCCGCGAGCTGGGCATCGATGTGAAGATGATCCAGGCGGCCGGTGAAAGAATTCGTGAAGCGATTGCTGAGGCGGGCGATGATGTGCCGTTGTCAAAAACCCTGCTGATGGTGGTGGGCCGGGGGGCGTCTGATCCTGATGCCAATTCCAATGTGGCCAAAGTCATGCGCATGTTGTGGGAAGGGTTGGGTTTTGGCTGGGGTGAAACCTGTTATTCAGGCGTAACCTTTCCGCTGGTTGAGCCCGGTTTGGAACATGCGGCAAAGCTTGGTTACGAGCGGATTGTTGTTTTCCCTTATTTTCTCTTTACCGGAATTCTGGTGCAGAGAATTTATGATTACACCGACAAGGTTGCCGCGCACCATCCCGATATCGAGTTTATCAAGGCCGGTTATCTTAATGATCACCCCCGGGTTTTGGAGGTGTTTAAAGCCCGGGTTGAGGAAATTTTGACCGGCGACAACAACATGAACTGCCAGATGTGCAAATATCGTGAGCAGGTATTGGGTTTTGAAGCCGAAGTCGGATTGCCGCAGGAAAGTCATCACCACCATGTCGAAGGCATCAACGATGCCGGTAACGGCCATTCTCATGGACACAGCCACGACCACAGCCACGATCATGATCATAGCCATTCTCATGATCACAGTCATGATCATCACCATCATCCTTACCCGCATGCTGATCATCCTTTGGGACCGAAGAGTATGAAAGAGAGTTGATTGGGCTGGCGGGAAAATGTGAACAATGTCACTGAGTTATTTAAAAAATCCCGATGCTATTTACCGGGAGTCGTTCGAGACTATCGGCGAGGAAGTGGATTTTTCGCCGCTGCCGCAAAATTTGATCCCGGTTGCGACACGACTAATACATGCCTGCGGCATGACCGACATTATCGATGATCTTGCCTATAGTGACGATGTTGCCGATGCAGCGCAAGGTGCTCTGAAAAATGGCGCGCCGGTATTGGTGGATTGTGAAATGGTCAAAGCAGGGATAATTACCAAGAACCTGCCCCGGGGCAATGAGGTTATTTGCACGCTTAACCAGGAAGATGTCCCCGAGCTGGCCAAACTTTTGAATACGACCCGCTCAGCTGCCGCGGTCGATTTGTGGACACCTCATCTGCGCGGGGCCATTGTTGTGATTGGTAATGCGCCAACCGCCTTGTTCAGACTTCTTGAAAGGCTGGACGAGGATGCCCCAAGGCCAGCAGCCGTTTTAGGCTTCCCCGTGGGATTTGTCGGGGCGGCTGAATCTAAATCCGCACTGGCAGCA